>NZ_JBHWZS010000376.1:0-7702 GCF_042728155.1 Streptomyces sp. NPDC060209 | reverse complement strand
GCCATGACGGTGTCCGGGCCAGGCGCGTCTGCTGGGCCTCTGCGGGCCCGGGAGAGGGTGGCGGCACACTCGGGCGGAGAGCCGTGCCTGCGGCCTGCCGGGGGCGTTGTGCGGCCCTGGTGCGGTATGTCCTCGATCGCCGGACGGGCTTGATCCGGCTCCGCTTGCTCGCCGGGTGCGGGCTCGGTCCGGCGGGTGGTCATCCGACCGCCGGGAGACGCTCGCCGCCCAGGTCGATCGCGGCGCAGCGCCAGCGGAGATCGGGCCCCTGTTCCAGACGGAAGGCCATGGCGCGGACCTGCTCTCCGGTGGCGATGCTGGCGAAGGCCTCGACCACGCCGGTCGCGGGCTGGGTGCCGCGGCAGGCGCGTACGACCGGGCGCCTGCTGCCCGCGCCGAGTGGGGCGTCGGGTGCGAGCTCGGCGAGCTGGTCGTAGGCCTCGCCGATCGTGTGGCCGAGCATCCAGTGCACCGGGCGCTGGCCGCTGAGGACGGCGAGCAGGCGCTCCGCGAACCACTGGTGCGGGCGCAGCGGCCGCCGGGGCCGTTGTGGCGGTACGGTGCCCGGCCTGCTGCGGTCGCGTCGTCCGGCCGGCCTCGTCCTGTCCGTGCTCATGCTCATAGCCCCCGTGGCTGCTGTCGGAGCCCGGGCTGATACCGGGCGGTAACTTCTGCTGGGGATCTTCTACGGGGCCGGTCGGCGGCCCCGCAAGCGGCGATGGGGGCCGGCCGGCCACCCGGCGAGATCACCTATCCGGGTGGCGCCCCCGGCGCCGCAAGGGGACGGCGGGGGTGACGGTCGCCGCGCGGTGGACGGTGGCGGGCGGATCGGCAACCCCGAAGGGGGACGTCGCACGTATCCTGAGGGCGTAATCGACTACGGAAGCGGTCATCCATGCGTGTGTACGTCCCCCTGACCCTCTCCGGTCTCGCCGCGGTGCACGGGGCGGGCGAGGTCGGTCCGGGGCCGCTGGCCGCCTATGCCGTGACGCCCGGTCTGCGCGAGTGGTACGTCTCCGACGACATCGAGGAGCTGGAGTACGCGGCGCTCAACCGGGCCGCCTCCGCCTCGCTGCGGTTGATCGCGGGCCGGCCGGAGGAGACCCGGCGCCGTGTCGTCGTCGCCCTCGACGTGCCGGACGGGGCGGCGGTCGCAGATCCGGACCACATCCTGGACGCGTCCTCGCTCGGTGAGGTGCGCATCGCGGACGCCGTGGCGCTGTCGAAGGCCGCCGCCGTGCACGTGGACGCCGACGACGCCGAGAAGGACGTCGCCGCGGCGGCAGCGGCGCTGGGAGCGGCGGACCTCGGTGACGACGACGCCCAGTTCACCGTGGACGGCGCGGAGGACCACGAGCTGCTGTGGTTCGGGATCCAGGAGATCCCCGGCCTGATCGCCTGATCGCCTGAGAGCCGGAGCCGGAGCCGGAGCCGGAGCCCCCGCCTCCGGTCCCCTGTGCCCGGGTGACTGTCGTAGCGGGCGAGTATTTTCTACCCATGGCGACAACGGGGAAGCACCGCACACATCTGGTCTGGGACTGGAACGGCACACTGCTCGACGACATCCAGGCGGTCCTCGGGGCGACGAACGCCGCCTTCGCGGAGGTCGACCTGGCGCCGCTCACGCTGGAGCAGTACCGCGAGACGTACTGCGTGCCGATACCCAGGTTCTACGAGCGGCTCATGGGCAGGCTCCCCACTCCTGCCGAGTGGGAGCGTATGGACGGCCTCTTCCACCGCCACTACACCGAGCAGCGGGCGGCCTGTGCGCTGACCGAGGGCGTCGAGGAGCTGCTGGTCCGGTGGCAGCTCGGCGGCCGCAGCCAGTCGTTGCTGAGCATGTACGGCCACGAGCACCTGGTCCCGGTGGTGCGTGGGTACGGCATCGAGCGTCATTTCGTACGCGTCGACGGCCGGACCGGACCCTCCGGTGGCAGCAAGGCACTGCACATGGAGCGCCACTTCGAGGTACTCGGGGACATCGCCCCCGAATCCGCGGTGGTCATCGGTGACGCGGTGGACGACGCCGTGGCCGCGGCCCACGTCGGTGCGCGCGCCGTGCTCTACACCGGCGGCTCGCACAGCCGCAGCAGCCTGGAGGCGGCGGGTGTGCCTGTGGTGGACACCCTGGCCGAGGCCGTCGCGCTGGCCGAGCTGATGGCGGACTGAGGTACCCGCCGGGCAAGCGGCCGAGGGGCTGGGGACCGGCCGGGCGACCGGTGTGCGACCGGCCCGGCGCAGCCATGAACGCATCTGTCCGTGTGTGTGTCCATACGTGCAGGAGCGATCCCGTGCGATGTCCAGAGTGTCAAAGTTCGAGGCCTTCTTTTGTACATATGCGGCTCATGACGGTTGTGGGGGCAGGAGGGATAGCCTGGTCCCGTGATCAGCGCGATATGCCTCGGGGGCAGCGAAGCCCCCGGCCTGCGCCCGGAGTGCCACAGCACCCGGGCGATGCGTGATCTCCGCGTCCCGGGCCGTCAGCCGAAAATGGCCGATACGGTCCCGGGCATCTCCCCAGGCGGCATAGCGTCGACCCAGACCGGAAACCCCGCGTCGTGGCGGTACGTCGTCTTTCTCACCTACGTCACGCAACGGCGCGCGACAGGAGCCAGAGGACATGCAGACCAAGCTGGACGAAGCCAAGGCCGAGCTGCTCGCACGGGCGGCCCGGGTAGCTGACAACAGTCCGGGCGGTGGTGTCGGTGGCCCGGGAGGTGGCCTCCGGGTGCACCTTGCCGACGGAACCGGTACCGAAGCGGACCCCGGCCAGGACGAGCGGCCGGGCCGCGACACGCTGCTCGCCTATCTCCAGCGCTACTACCTGCACACCGCTCCGGAGGACATCACCGACCGCGACCCGGTCGACATCTTCGGGGCTGCCTGTTCCCACTACCGCCTCGCCGAGAACCGCCCGCAGGGCACCGCGAACGTCCGGGTGCACACCCCGACCGTCGAGGAGAACGGCTGGACCAACAGCCACTCCGTCGTCGAGGTCGTCACCGACGACATGCCCTTCCTGGTCGACTCGGTCACCAACGAGCTGTCCCGGCAGGGCCGCGGCATCCACCTGGTGATCCACCCGCAGGTCGTCGTCCGCCGGGACGTCGCGGGCAAGCTGATCGAGGTGCTCGCCGACGACCGGGCCAGGGGCAACGGAGCGAAGCGGTCCAACGGCCGTAAGGGCGCCGGGGCCGAGCTGCCGCACGACGCGCTCGTCGAGTCGTGGATCCACGTCGAGATCGACCGGGAGACCGACCGCGCGGACCTGAAGCAGATCACCGCCGATCTGCTCCGAGTCCTGTCCGACGTACGGGAGACCGTCGAGGACTGGGACAAGATGCGCGACACCGCCCTGCGCATCGCCGACGACCTCCCGGCGGAGCCGCTCGACGAGCTGGCCGACGAGGAGGTCGGGGAGGCCCGCGAGCTGCTCCGCTGGCTCGCCGCCGACCACTTCACCTTCCTCGGGTACCGGGAGTACGAGCTCCGTGAGTCCGACGCGCTGACGGCCGTCCCCGGCTCCGGCCTCGGCATCCTGCGCTCCGACCCGCAGCACAGCGAGGACGAGGCGCACCCGGTGAGCCCGTCCTTCGACCGGCTGCCCGCGGACGCCCGGGCCAAGGCCAGGGAACACAAGCTCCTCGTCCTGACCAAGGCGAACAGCAGGGCGACCGTGCACCGCCCCAGCTACCTGGACTACGTCGGGGTGAAGAAGTTCGACGCCGACGGCAACGTCGTCGGCGAGCGGCGCTTCCTCGGCCTGTTCTCCTCCGCCGCGTACACCGAGTCGGTGCGCCGGGTGCCCGTGGTGCGCCGGAAGGTCGCCGAGGTGCTGGAGGGGGCGGGCTTCACGCCCAACAGCCACGACGGCCGCGACCTGCTCCAGATCCTGGAGACGTACCCGCGCGACGAGCTCTTCCAGACGCCCGTCGACCAGCTGCGCTCCATCGTCACCTCCGTGCTGTACCTCCAGGAGCGCCGCCGACTGCGGCTCTACCTGCGCCAGGACGAGTACGGGCGCTACTACTCCGCCCTCGTCTACCTGCCGCGCGACCGCTACACCACCGGTGTGAGACTCCGCCTGATCGACATCCTCAAGGAGGAACTGGGCGGCACCAGCGTCGACTTCACGGCCTGGAACACGGAGTCGATCCTCTCCCGGCTGCACTTCGTCGTCCGGGTCCCGCCGGGCACCGACCTCCCGCACCTCACCGACGCGGACGCGGACCGTATCGAGGCGCGCCTCGTCGAGGCCGCCCGCTCCTGGGCCGACGGTTTCCAGGAGGCACTGAACGCCGAGTGCGGCGAGGAGCGCGCCGCCGAGCTGCTGCGCCGTTACGGGCAGTCCTTCCCCGAGGGCTACAAGGCCGACCACTCGCCGCGCGCCGCCGTGGCCGACCTGGTCCACCTCGAAGAGCTCAAGAGCGAGCGCAAGGACTTCGCGCTCAGCCTGTACGAGCCGGTCGGCGCCGGCCCCGCCGAACGCCGGTTCAAGATCTACCGGACCGGCGAGCAGGTCTCCCTGTCCGCCGTCCTGCCCGCGCTCCAGCGGCTCGGTGTGGAGGTCGTCGACGAGCGTCCGTACGAGCTGCGCTGCGCGGACCGCACGCACGCCTGGATCTACGACTTCGGGCTGCGCCTGCCGAAGAAGGCCACGGGCAACGGCGACTACCTCGCCGACGACGCCCGGAACCGCTTCCAGGAGGCGTTCGCGGCGATCTGGACCGGCGAGGCCGAGAACGACGGCTTCAACAACCTGGTCCTGGGCGCCGGCCTCGACTGGCGTCAGGCCATGGTGCTGCGCGCCTACGCGAAGTACCTGCGCCAGGCGGGTTCGACCTTCAGCCAGGACTACATGGAGGACACCCTCCGCAACAACGTCCACACCACCCGGCTGCTGGTCTCGCTCTTCGAGGCCCGGATGTCCCCGACCCGTCAGAAGGCCGGCACGGAGCTGACGGACGGGCTGCTGGAAGAGCTGGACGGGGCCCTCGACCAGGTCGCCTCGCTGGACGAGGACCGGATCCTGCGGTCCTTCCTCACCGTCATCAAGGCCACGCTGCGGACCAACTACTTCCAGCTGGCCGACGACCACGAGCCGCACAACTACGTGTCGATGAAGTTCGACCCGCAGGCCATCCCGGATCTCCCGGCGCCCCGCCCGGCGTACGAGATCTGGGTCTACTCGCCGCGCGTCGAGGGTGTCCACCTGCGCTTCGGGAAGGTCGCCCGCGGCGGTCTGCGCTGGTCGGACCGGCGGGAGGACTTCCGTACGGAGATCCTCGGCCTGGTCAAGGCGCAGATGGTCAAGAACACAGTGATCGTGCCGGTGGGTGCCAAGGGCGGCTTCGTCGCCAAGCAGCTGCCGGATCCCGCTGTGGACCGTGACGCCTGGCTCGCCGAGGGCATCGCCTGCTACAAGATCTTCATCTCGGCGCTCCTCGACATCACCGACAACATGGTGACGGGCGAGGTCGTGCATCCCACGGAGGTCGTCCGTCACGACGAGGACGACACGTATCTCGTCGTCGCCGCCGACAAGGGGACCGCGAGCTTCTCCGACATCGCCAACGACGTCGCCGTCGCCTACGGCTTCTGGCTCGGTGACGCCTTCGCCTCCGGAGGCTCGGCCGGCTACGACCACAAGGGCATGGGCATCACCGCCCGCGGCGCCTGGGAGTCCGTGAAGCGGCACTTCCGCGAGCTGGGCCACGACACCCAGACCGAGGACTTCACCGTCGTCGGCGTCGGTGACATGTCCGGTGACGTCTTCGGCAACGGGATGCTGCTCTCCGAGCACATCCGGCTGGTCGCGGCCTTCGACCACCGGCACATCTTCATCGACCCGAACCCGGATGCGGCTACCTCGTACGCCGAGCGGCGCCGGCTGTTCGACCTGCCGCGCAGTTCCTGGGCGGACTACAACAAGGACCTGCTGTCCGCGGGCGGCGGCATCCACCCGCGTTCCGCCAAGTCGATCCCGGTCAACGCGCACATCCGCGCGGCCCTCGGCATCGACTCGAAGGTCACGAAGATGACCCCCGCCGAGCTGATGCAGAACATCCTCAAGGCGTCGGTCGACCTCGTGTGGAACGGCGGCATCGGGACGTACATCAAGTCGACGGCCGAGTCGAACGCCGACGTCGGTGACAAGGCCAACGACTCGATCCGGGTCGACGGGGCGGACCTGCGGGCCCGCGTCGTCGGTGAGGGCGGCAACCTCGGGGCCACGCAGCTCGGCCGGATCGAGTTCGCCCGGGCCGGCGGCCGGATCAACACCGACGCGATCGACAACAGCGCCGGTGTGGACACCTCCGACCACGAGGTGAACATCAAGATCCTGCTCAACGGTCTGGTCCGGGACGGCGACATGACCGTGAAGCAGCGCAACAAGGTGCTCGCGGAGATGACCGACGAGGTCGGGCAGCTCGTGCTGCGCAACAACTACGCGCAGAACGTCGCGCTCGCCAACGCCTGTGCCCAGGCGCCGTCACTCCTCCACGCCCACCAGCGCTTCATGCGCCGGCTCGGCCGCGACGGGCACCTGGACAGGGCGCTGGAGTTCCTGCCGAACGACCGCCAGATCCGTGAGCTGCTGAACCACGGCAAGGGCCTCAGCCAGCCGGAACTGGCCGTGCTGCTCGCCTACACCAAGATCACGGCGGCCGAGGAGCTGATCTCCACCAGCCTGCCGGACGACGCGCATCTGCAGAGGCTGGTGCACGCGTACTTCCCGAAGCAGCTGAGCGAGCGTTTCCCCGAGGCGGTCGACGGGCACGCGCTGCGCCGCGAGATCATCACGACGGTGCTGGTCAACGACACGGTGAACACCGGCGGTTCGACGTTCCTGCACCGGCTGCGTGAGGAGACCGGGGCGTCGCTCGACGAGATCGTGCGGGCCCAGTTCGCCGCCCGCGAGATCTTCGGCCTGTCCGCCGTGTGGGACGCCGTGGAGGCGCTCGACAACACGGTGGCCGCAGACGTGCAGACCCGGATCCGGCTGCACTCGCGCCGTCTCGTCGAGCGCGGTTCGCGCTGGCTGCTCGGCAACCGGCCCCAGCCGGTCGAGATCGCGGAGACCATCGGATTCTTCCGCGACGGTGTCGAACGCGTCTGGGACGAGCTGCCCAAGCTGCTCAAGGGCGCGGACGTCGAGTGGTACCGGTCGATCCTCGACGAGCTCACCTCGGTGGGCGTGCCGGACGAGCTGGCGGTTCGGGTGGCCGGATTCTCGTCGGCCTTCCCGGCCCTGGACATCGTGGCGATCGCGGACCGTACGGACAAGGACCCGCTGGCCGTCGCCGAGGTGTACTACGACCTCGCCGACCGGCTGGGGATCACTCAGCTGATGGACCGGATCATCGAGCTGCCGCGGGCCGACCGCTGGCAGTCCATGGCCCGCGCCTCCATCCGCGAGGACCTGTACGCCGCGCATGCCGCGCTCACGTCGGACGTGCTGTCCGTCGGCAACGGGACGTCGTCGCCCGAGCAGCGGTTCAAGGCCTGGGAGGAGAAGAACGCGGCGATCCTGGCGCGTTCGCGCGCCACCCTGGAGGAGATCCGGGGGTCGGAGTCCTTCGACCTGGCGAACCTGTCGGTGGCCATGCGGACGATGCGGACGCTGCTGCGTACGCACGCCTGACCCGGTGCGGCCGACCGGGCCGCGACAGAGCCGTCCGCCGGACGGGCCACATCGGCC
>NZ_JBHWZS010000375.1:0-7720 GCF_042728155.1 Streptomyces sp. NPDC060209 | reverse complement strand
CGCAGGCACTGTGCCTGCGGGCCGTTCCGTCTGTCGTCGCGCCTACGGGGTCAGTCGTCCCCGTTGAGGATGGAGAGCAGACGCAGCATCTCCAGGTAGATCCACACGAGGGTCAGGGTGAGGCCGAAGGCCGCCAGCCAGGACTCCTCGCGCGGTGCGCCGTAGTTGATGCCGTCCTCGACCTGCTTGAAGTCCAGGGCCAGGAAGCAGGCACCGAGAATGATGCCGACGACTCCGAAGAGGATGCCGAGGCCGCCACTGCGGAAGCCGAGGCCGTCACCGCCGCCGAACACGGAGAACAGCAGGTTGACCATCATCAGGAGCACGAAGCCCATGGCCGCTGCCATCACGAAGCCGTAGAAACGGCGGGTGACGCGGATCCAGCGCATCTTGTACGCGATGAGGACACCGGCGAAGACACACATGGTGCCCATCACCGCCTGCATCACCGTGCCGGGGCTGATGTAGGTGCTGACCGTGCTGGAGATCACTCCGAGGAAGACACCCTCGAAGGCCGCGTAGGCCAGGATCAGCGCGGGCGACGCCTTGCGCTTGAAGGACTGGATGATCGCGAAGACGAACGCCACCAGGGCTGCGCCGATGGCGATGCCGTAGGACTTGCCGAGATTGGCCTCGTCGACCGGCAGGAGGGCCCAGGAGAGCGCGGCGGTGAGCACCACGGTGCCCAGCGTCATGGCCGTACGCGTGACGACGTCGTCGATCGTCATCGCGCCGGAGCGCGCGGGCGCCTGCGGGGCGCCGTACTGGGTGTCCTGCTGGGCGTAGGGGTTCGTGGCGTACGGGTTGGCGGCGGTGCCCTGCGCGTACGAGTTGGCACCCGCTGCGGGGGCCCCGGCCTGCGGCGCCGCGTTGAAGCCCGCGTAGCCGTTGTCGCGGCTGAACCCCCGTCGCGAGAAGACCGGGTTGCTGCTCCTCATTTCACTCCTCCATGGCCACCTTGCGCGGCCTTGCGTCAAGAGTAATGGGTAGGCAAAACAATCACCCTAGTGCCAGAGGAGGATCTTTGAGAGAAGGCCCGTCCCGGTTCCCCCGGACAGGAGATGCACGGACGGGACACGCCACGTACGCACGGTGACCACCCGGGCCGTGCCGGGTCTCCGGCAAAGGCTCTTCACGAGAAGTTGACAGCTGAAGTACCGTGCGGCCGCCTGGGCTCCACCGACCGTGCGGTGGTGCCCGGAGCCGGACTCGAACCGGCACGCCCCCGAGGAGGCAGCGAGGTTTAAGCTCGCCGTGTCTGCATTCCACCACCCGGGCGTGGGCGCGCGGCTCCGCGTTTGGCACATGACCCTATCCGGGGGCATCCCTCGAACAGCGGAACATCAACTCGATGTTGTCTTATTTTATTGATCGTGTGAGGGTCCGTCAGACACCTGGTGCCGCATCAGCACACGCCCGCCCCGGTCGAGGGGGACGAACCCTGGCAAACGGGAATGACGGAAACTCGCCGCACCCGTACGGCTCATACGCCATGGGCCGCGCCACCCGTCCGCCAGGGCCCCGCCACCTCACCCGTCGACGAGGTCGTTGACGCACCGGAGAACGGGCCGCGAGCCCAGTGCCTCCGGTTCCTTCAGCACCGTCCCCGTGACGTGGAACACCGCGCTCTCGCCGGGCAGCAGGGTGACGAGCATGTCGTCCACCTCGGCCGCCGGATCCAGCCGGTCGGGGAAGAGCGCCAGATCACGCAGCAGTGTCCGCGCCGTCACCGTGACCCGGTAGCCGATACCCGACTCGTCACCCTGGGTGACCGTGACGTCGTATCGTGCCGGCGGCAGCGCGAGACGGGTGTCCTCCTCGTAGAACTCGACCGACCGCAGGTCGCCCAGCTCCGCCACCAGCACCTCGCGGGCGCTGTCCCCGGGCTCGGCGACCGAGGGCGGCAGGGGCACCCGGGTGACCCCGCGGGCCGCCGTGCCCACCACGACCGTCTCCTCGGCCAGGACGGCCCCGTCCAGGGAGCGGCGGGTCAGCCGTAGCGTGCCCTCCCAGAGGCGGGCGGAGTCGTTGACCAGGTGCAGGGCGCCGTCCCGTACCGCCATCAGCCGGTCCGCGTAGACCGAACGCAGGGCGTACCAGAGAGGCTTGCGGCGCCCGTCGCCGTCCACCGCCGCCCAGGAGACGACCGGCCAGCAGTCGTTGAGCTGCCACACGACCGAGCCCATGCAGTACGGGCTGTGCGAGCGGAAGTGGCGGATGCCGAAGGCGACCGCGCGCGCCTGGTTCAACTGGGTGAGCCAGAGCCAGTCGTCGAAGGAGGCTGGCTGCGGAAGGTGGTCCCCCAGGCCGCGCAGCAGTTTCGCGTCGCCGTCCTCCGCCTTCTGGTGGTGGGCGATCAGCGGAGCGCCCAGGCCCAGCGGGCCGCTGACGGCGCGGCGCAGGGTGGCGTACGCGGGCGGTCCCTGGAAACCGAACTCGGCCACGAAGCGGTGCGCGGTGTCGGCGTAGTGGCGGTAGTCGACCCGGTTCCACACCTCCCACAGGTGGACCGTGCCCAGGGCGGGGTCGTTCGGGGGGAGCTCCGGAGAGCCGGAGTAGGGCGATCCCGGCCAGTACGGCCGGGAGGGGTCGGTCTCCGCGCACAGGGCGGGCAACAGCTCGTGGTAGTAGGCGTGTCCCCAGGTGCGGCCCTCCAGCTTCTCCTGCCAGCCCCAGTCGGCGTGGCCCTCCAGGTTCTCGTTGTTGCCGCACCACAGCACCAGCGAGGGGTGCGGGGCGAGCCGGACGAGGTTCTCGCGGACCTCCGCGGCCACCTCGTCGTACAGCGGCTGCTCCTCCGGATAGGCCGCGCAGGCGAACGGGAAGTCCTGCCAGACCAGCAGCCCCTTCTCGTCGGCCAGCTCGTAGAAGTCGTCGCTCTCGTAGAGGCCGCCGCCCCAGACCCGGATCAGGTTGACGCCCGCGGCGATCGCCTGGTCGAGGCGGTCGGAGATCCGCTGCCGGGTGACCCGCGCCGGGAAGCAGTCGTCGGGGATCCAGTTCACCCCTCGCACGAAGACGGGCTCGTCGTTGACGGAGACACGGAAGGCGTCGCGCTCCAGGCCGACGCCCCGGAAGCCCGTCCTGCCGCCCCACGCCTCGTCGCCGAGGCGGACGGTTACGTCGTACAGCGGCTGCTCGCCGTGGCTGTGCGGCCACCAGCGCGCGGCGCCGGGGACTGAGAGGGTGACGGCGGCACGGTCCTCGCCGGCCGGGACGGTGAACACGGCCAGCTCGCCGGCCACCTCCACCGATGCCTCCAGGGGACCGTCCCCGGACCGGTCGACGTCGAGGGTGAGCGCGAGACGCGGCACCCCGTCCCCGTCGAGGTCGGCGATGACCTTCACCTCGGCGATGCGCGGACCGGTCCAGGACTCCAGCGCGACCGGCCGCCAGATCCCGGAGGTGACCAGGGTGGGGCCCCAGTCCCAGCCGAAGTTGCAGGCCATCTTGCGGATGAAGGCGTACGGCTCGGTGTACGCGCCGGGCCGGTCGCCGAGCTTGTCGCGCAGCGCCTCGGCGTAGGTGTACGGGGCGGTGAAGCGCACGACGAGGGTGTTGAGGCCCTCGCGCAGCAGCGGCCGCACGGGGAAGCGGTAGCTGCGGTGCTGGTTGGCGGTGGACCCGGCCTCGGTGCCGTTGAGCAGGATCGTGGCGACGGTGTCGAGGCCGTCGAAGCACAGGTCGGTGAACTCGTGCTCGTCGGCCGACCACGCGAAGTCGGTGCGGTACGTCCAGTCGGTGCGGCCGATCCAGCCGAGCCGTTTCTCGTTGTCGTCCAGATAGGGGTCGTCGATCAGCCCGGCGGCCAGCAGGTCGGTGTGGACGCAGCCGGGGACGGCCGCCGGGACGCCGTCCGAGGGGAGCCCGACCGGTACGGCGCTGTCGGCACGCAGGGTCCAGCCGTCGTGCAGGGGCAGGTGGCGAGGAGTCACGCGGAGGTCCTTCCGCAGTCGGGGAGTCCGGCGCAGGCGACGAAGTGGTCCGGCTCGGTCTCGTGCAGGTCGGTGTCCCGTGCGCCCCCCTCGTGGAAGGCGCAGGCCTCCACGGGTTCGGCGGTCGTCCAGGGCTGGTTCAGCCGGGGCACCGCGGCCAGGAGCGTGCGGGTGTAGGGGTGGAGCGGGTTGCCGAAGACCTTCTGTGTGTCGCCCCGCTCGACGACGCGGCCGTTCCTCAGCACCACCGTCCTCTCGGCGAGGTAGGTGCCGAGCGAGAGGTCGTGGGTGATGTAGAGGACGCCGAGGCCGCGTTCCTTGAGGCCGGCGAGGAGGTTGAGCACGTCGATGCGGGTGGAGGCGTCGAGCATGCTGGTGATCTCGTCGGCGACCAGGAAACGCAGGTCGAGCAGGAGGGCGCGGGCGATCAGCAGGCGCTGCAGCTGCCCGCCGCTGAGCTGGTGCGGGTAGCGGCCCAGCACCTGTCCGGGGTCCAGACGGACGTCCCGTACCGCCTTCTCCACCCGGTCCGCCCACTCCTTGCCGGAGAGGCCCGGGTGGTAGGCGTGGCGGACCAGCGCGAAGACGCGGTCGGCCTTGAAGACGGGGTTGTAGCAGCTGAAGGGGTCCTGGAAGACGCCCTGGACACGGCGGTAGAAGTCCTTGCCGGGCCGGACCTGTTCGCCGTCCAGCGTGAGACTGCCGCCGCTGACCCGGGTGAGACCCAGGACCATGCGGCCGATGGTGGACTTCCCGCTGCCGCTCTCGCCGATGAGCGAGACCAGTTCGCCGGGCGCCGCCTCGAAGGACACCCGGTCCACCGCGGTGACGGAGCCGCCGCCGAAGGCACCGGCCCGGAAGGTCTTGGTGACACGGTCGAGGGTCAGCATCAGGCCGCCTTCCAGCATGCGACGGTGTGACGGGGGGCCACCTCGACGACCGGCGGCTCCTCGGCGCAGCCGCTGTCGGCGAGCGGGCAGCGGTCGCGGAAGCGGCAGCCGGCCGGTGGGTTCAGCAGGGAGGGCGGGGAGCCCTCGATGCCTCTGAGCGGCTTGTCCTTGTAGCGGGCGCCCACCTGGGGCAGCGAGCCGATCAGCATCTTCGTGTACGGGTGGCGGGGCCCGTTCGTCAGCACCTTCGTGGGGGCCTTCTCGGCCAGCTTGCCCGCATACATCACCATGATCGAGTCGGCGATGTGCGAGGTCAGCCCGAGGTCGTGGGTCACGAAGATCATGCTGGTGACCAGGCCCTTGTCGCGGAGTCCCGTGAGGGCGCCCACGACGGCCTGCTGGTTGGAGACGTCCAGGGCCGAGGTGACCTCGTCCGCGATGAGGACGGACGGATCGAGCAGCGTGGAGATCACCATGACGGCGCGCTGCTTCATGCCTCCGGACAGCTCGATCGGATAGCGGTCCAGGACCTCGGGTCCGAGTCCGACCAGTGCGAGCCGGCGGTGCAGTTCGCCGGTGTCCACGGTGACGCCCCGCGAGGCGAGGAGCTCGCGGATCATACGGCCGATGCGGCGGGTCGGGTTGAGCGCGCTCATCGAGTACTGGGGGACGAGCGAGATCTTGTGGAAGCGGTAGGCGTTCATCGCGCGGTCGTCGGACAGCGGGAGTTCGTCGCCGTCCAGCGTCACGGTGCCGCCGACGTGCCGCATCCGGCCGTCGAGCCGGATGAGGGACTTGCCCAGGGTGGTCTTGCCGCAGCCGGACTCGCCCGCCAGGCCCAGGATCTCGCCGTCCGCCAGGTCGAAGCCGACGCCGTCCAGGGCCCGGACCTCGCCACGCAGCGTGCGGTAGTGCACCCGCAGATCGTTGACGGTCAGGGTCATGTGCTCACGACTCCCTCAGCTTCGGGTTGAAGACCTCGTCGAGGCCCACGTTGGCGACGTAGAGCGCGCCGACGATCGCGGTGATCCCGGCGCCCGGGGGAACGAACCACCACCACATGCCGAGTTGGAGCGCGCTCCACTGCTGGGCGCTCTGCAGCATCAGGCCGAGCGAGACGCCTTCCGTCGGGCCGAGCCCGATGAAGTCCAGCGAGGAGGCGATGAGGATGGACCCGCCGAAGAGCAGGATGAACATCATGAAGAGGTACGAGCTCATGTTGGGCGCGATCTCGCGGAAGACGATCCGCCAGGTGCCGCTCCCGCTGAGCCGGGCCAGGTCCACGAACTCCCGGGTGCGCAGCGAGAAGGTCTGCGCCCGGATCGCGCGGGCCGCCCAGGGCCACGAGGTCAGGCCGATGAACAGGCCCTGCACGGCGACGCTGCGCACCCCCATGTAGGCGTTGATGATCAGCAGGACGGCGAGGGCGGGGATCACCAGGACGACGTTGGTGAGCATGTTGAGGATCTCGTCGACGACTCCGCCCCGGTAGCCGGCGAGGAAGCCGACCACCATGGCGATGACTGCGGCGATGGCTCCGCCGACGACGCCCACCAGGAAGGTGGCGCGCAGCCCGTGCACGAACTGCGCGAACACGTCCTGGCCGAAGGTGGTGGTGCCCATCCAGTACGTCCCGTCGGGCGCGGACGCCTGCGGGCCGACGTATTCGTTGGGGTTGCCGTTGTCGAGCAGCATCGGTCCGATGACACCGACCGCGAGCAGGACGGCGACCAGGCTCACGCCGATGATCAGTTTGGGGTTGCGCACCGCGTAGTGCAGCGACTCGCGGCCCGGCTCGGCCACGGGTGCATCGGCGGAGGGAGCCTCGGGCGCCGGATCGGGCAGTGTGCTCATGACGTGCCTCCTGCCATGCCCGTACGGGTGCGGGGGTCGACGACGACGTACACGATGTCGATGAGGAAGTTGGCGATCAGTACGCCGATGACGATGAACAGGAACGCGCCCTGGAGCAGGAAGAAGTCCTGGTTCTGGATCGCGGCCAGGATCAGTGAGCCGAGCCCCGGATAGGCGAACACGATCTCGGTGACGAGCGCTCCGGCGACCAGGACGCCCAGTTGCAGGGCGAGCCCGGTGATCTGGGGGAGGACGGCGTTGCGGAAGGCGTAGCGGCGGATGAGCCGCTGGGGCGCACCGAGGGCCGCCAGGTACGACGAGTAGTCGGACTCCAGCTCATAGATGATCATGTTCCGCATGCCGATGGCCCAGCCGCCGAGCGCGACGAGGAACAGCGAGAGGAACGGCAGCACCCAGTGGTGCAGCGCGTCCAGCACGAAGTCGGCGCTCCAGCCGGGCTGGATGTCCAGGCTGTAGCCCCCCGATATGGGGAACCAGCCGGCCTTGGCGCCCAGCGCCCAGGCCAGGATGACGGCGATCCACATGTACGGCATGGCGGTCAGCAGATAGCCGGCCGGCAGCACGGTGTTGTCGAGGACCTTGCGGCGGGCGGACAGCGCGCCGATCCAGTTGCCCACGAACCAGCTGAGCAGGACGGCCGGGATCATCAGGCCGAGTGTGTACGGGAGCGCGTCGAGCAGGACGTCGCCGACCGGTGTCGGGAAGACGAAGATGGAGATCCCGAAGTCGCCCTGGAGCAGCGCGCCCCAGAAGTGCATGTACTGCTGCCAGAGGGGTTCGTCGAAGCCGAACAGGTTGTTGTAGTAGGTGCGCATCGCCTCGGCGGCCTCCGGCTGCGAGACACGGGCGCGGGCGACCATGGCGGAGACCGGGTCACCGGGCATGAAGCGCGGGATCATCCAGTTGACGGTGACGGCCACGACGAACGTCAGTCCGTAGATGAGAAGTTTGCGGGCGAAATAGCGGCGCAAGGGTGCTCCCCTGGTGGAGAGCCCCGCCGTGCGCGCACACCTGACCGTG
>NZ_JBHWZS010000374.1:0-7733 GCF_042728155.1 Streptomyces sp. NPDC060209 | reverse complement strand
GCCGAGGGCCGTCCCCCTCGGCCGGCCTGTCAGGGGGTACGGAGCATCAGGCTCCGGCGGCGATCTGTGCCAGTCGCCTGGCCTCGTCGCGGGTCGCGCGGGCGATGGCGTCCTCGTCCACCGTGGTGAGGTGGTTGTCCTCGACGACGGTTCTGCCGTTGACGAGGGAGAGGGTCACGGGGGCCGCGGCACCGAAGACCAGGGCGGTCACCGGGTCGGCGATGGAGGCGTGTGCGAGGGTGTCCAGCTTCCACAGCACGAGGTCGGCGAGCTTGCCCGGCTCCAGGGAGCCGATCTCGTCCGCCCGGCCGAGGACCCTGGCTCCGCCGTACGTTCCCAGGCGCAGAGCCTGACGGGCGTTCAGGGCCTTCTCGCGGTGCACGCCGAGGCGGTTGATGAGGAGCGCGTTGCGCAGTTCGGTGTGGAGTTCGCCGGACTCGTTGGAGGCGGTGCCGTCGACGCCGAGCCCGACCGGGACACCGGCGGCGAGCATGTCGGGGACGCGGGCGATGCCTGCGGCGAGGCGGGCGTTGGAGGACGGGCAGTGGGCGACGCCGGTGCCGGTGCGGGCGAAGGCGGCGATGTCGGAGTCGTTCATGTGGACGCAGTGCGCCATCCACACGTCGTCACCGAGCCAGCCGGTCGACTCGAAGTAGTCGGTCGGCCCCATCCCGAAGAGCTCCTTGCAGAACTGCTCCTCCTCGACGGTCTCCGAACCGTGCGTATGCAGCCGTACGCCGCGTCGGCGGGCCAACTCGGCTCCCTGACGCAGCAGTTCTGTGGACACGGAGAAGGGTGAGCAGGGGGCGACCGCGATCTGGGTCATCGCGCCGAACGAGGTGTCGTGGTGTTCGTCGATGGTCGCCTCGGTGGCGGCGAGCGCTCCGTCGAGGGTTTCCACGGCGAAGTCCGGCGGCAGGCCGCCGTCCTTCTTGCTGCGGTCCATGGAGCCGCGGGCGAGGGTGAAGCGTACGCCCATGTCGCGGGCGGCGCCGATGATCGCGCCGGACAGGTCGCCGGAGCCCTGGGGATAGACGTAGTGGTGGTCCATGGCGGTGGTGACCCCGCCGCGGGCCATCATCGCGAGCGAACCCTGTGCGGCCGCGCGGGCCATCGGCTCGTCGATGCGCGCCCACGTCGGGTACAGCGCGACCAGCCAGTCGAAGAGGTTGTGGTCGGTCGCCAGGCCCCGGGTGATCCACTGGTAGAAGTGGTGGTGGGTGTTGACGAGACCGGGCGTGACGAGATGCCCGGTGCCGTCGATACGCCGTACGACACCGGTGAGACCCTCCGGCGCCTTGCCCGCGCCGACGGACTCGATGCGGTTGTCCGCCACGACGACGTACCCCGAGGCGTACTCGGTGTCGTGGGCGTCGACGGTGGCGATCGAACAGTTTTCGATGACGGTGCGCTGGCTGGTCCTTGGATCCGCCGAAGCTGCCATGGTGCTTCCCTCTTCTGTCTCTGGCGATGTGGGCACGGCAGGACCCTAGGAGGATTTGAGTGCCACAGCGTTACGGCTGTGGGTGCCGAGATGATGGAAGAACAGATTGAGCAGGACCGCCACGAGCGCTCCCGCACTGATCCCGGAGCCGAGCACGGTCTGCGCCCAGGAAGGGAATCCGGCGTAGAAGGCGGGTGCCGCGAGGGGGATGATGCCCGCGCCGAGTGCCACCGCCACCAGGATGATGTTGGAGCTGTCGTCGAGCCCTGCCTCGGACAGGGTCCGGATGCCGCTCACCGCGATCGAGCCGAACAGGACGATGCCGGCGCCGCCGAGCACGGGCATCGGGACCAGCGAGACGACCGCCCCGAGTACGGGGAAGGCGCCAAGGATCAACAGGGCGCCGCCCGCCGCGGCGACCACGTAGCGGCTGCGTACCCGGGTCAGTGAGACGACGCCGACGTTCTGGGCGAAGGCGCTGGTCGGGAAGCCTCCGAAGACCGGGCCGAGGAGGGTGGCGATGCCGTCGGTGCGCAGCCCGCGGGTGATGGTGGCGCCGTCGGTGCGCCGCTCGCAGATCTCGCCGAGCGCCAGCATTCCGGCGGACGACTCCGTCATCAGCACCAGCATCACGATGCACAGGGAGAGGATCGCGGCGGGCTGGAATTCGGGCGGCCCGAAGGCGAAGGGCGCGGGCAGGGCGGCGACGGGTGCGGAGCCGAGCGCGGAGAAGTCGGCGAGTCCGAAGGGAATTGCCGCCAGCGTGCCGATGAACATGCCTGCGAGCAGGGCGACCTGCTTGACGAATCCGCGCCCGAAGCGCTGGATCAGGAGAATGACGACGAGCGTGAAGGCGGCCAGCGCCAGGTACTTCATGGCTCCGAAGTCGTCCGCGGTGGCGTCACCTCCCTGTGCCCAGCCGACCGGTACCGGCATCAGGGTGACGCCGATGAGGGTGATGACGACCCCGGTGACGAGCGGCGGGAAGAAGCGCAGCAGGCGTCCGAAGAACGGGCCGACGGCCAGGCAGAAGACGCCTGCGACGAGCACCGCACCGTAGATCGCGGGGAGTTGGTGGCCGGGGGCGCTGGTCTCGGCGATGGCGAGCATCGGCGCGATCCCGGCGGAGGACGCCGCGTTGACGAACGGCAGCCGGTTCCCGGCGAAGCGCCCGGCGCCGAGGGTCTGGAGGAGGGTGGCGAGTCCCGCGATCAGGAGACTCGCCGCGATCAGACGGGTCATGCCGGCCGCGTCGAGTCCGACGGCCTGCCCGATGATGAGCGGAGGGGTGACGACGCCCGCGTACATGGCGGCGATGTGCTGGAGCGCGGCGGGTACGAGCCGCGAGGGCGGAAGCTTTTCGTCCACCGGATGAACTGCCTTGCCGGCAGCGGCCGGTGGTGCGGTACATGGGCCTTTCGCCGGCCCCGTTGCAGGCTGTGCCATGGTATTTCCCTCCGGGATGACCGGCCCCCGCCCCGCTGGAGGCGGGGGCCGGTTCAGCTCCGCGTCAGAGGTTGGTCATGTCGACCGGGATCTTCGGCTCGACGCCGTCCCGGAGCACCGTCGCCTCGATGAGGCCGTACGGGCGGTCGGCCGCGAAGTACACCTCGTTGTCATTCTTGAGGCCGAAGGGCTCCAGATCGACCAGGAAGTGATGGTTGTTCGGCAGCGAGAAGCGGATCTCGTCGATCTCGCTGCGGTTGTTGATGATCCGCGAACCCATCTGGTAGAGGGTCTGCTGGAGCGAGAGGGAGTACGTCTCCGCGAAGGCCTGGAGCATGTGCTTGCGCGTCTGCTCGTAGGACTTCTCCCAGTTCGGCATGCGCTCGTCGTCGCTGGTCCAGTTGTAGCGCCACTTGGCGGAGACGTCCGTCGCGAGGATGCGGTCGTACGCCTCCTTCAGCGTCGTGTACTTGTCCTTGACGTAGCCCCAGAACTCCGAGTTGGTGGAGTTCATGACGCTGAGGTCCTTGAGGCCGGAGATGACCTCCCACTTCTCACCGTCGAAGGTGATCTGGGTGGTGCGCGTCTCCTGGCCCTTGCGGACGAAGGAGTGCTTGACCTCGTCGGCACCGATGAACTTCGAGTTGCCGTCCGAGGTCGCGATGCGCTCCCAGGCGTACTCCTCGATCCTGATCCGCGCCACCTCGATCGGCTCCTGCGAGGTCACGAAGTGCCGGGCGAGGTGGATGCCGAACTGCTCGGCCGACTCGATGCCGTGTTCCTTGGCGAAGGCGAACACCGTGTTCTTGGTGGTGTCCGTCGGCAGGACGTTGGCGTTGGAGCCGGAGTAGTGGACGTCGTCCATGTCGCCGGAGAGGGCGACCGAGACGTTGAGGTCCTTGATGTGGTGGGTGTCGCCGTCCCGCGTGATCTTGACGACGCGGTTCTCTGCTTTGCCGTACTGGTTCTGGCCGAGAATCGTGGGCATTGTCTGCTAGCTCCCTCGGTAAACGGAGTAGCCGAACGGGTTGAGCAGCAGCGGTACGTGATAGTGCTCGCCCGGGGTGACGGCGAATGCGATCGCCACCTCCGGGAAGAACGCGCCGCTGTCCCTTACGCGGGGGGCGTCCTGCTGCGCCTCGGCTTGCTTCTTCGCTGTGAAGTACGACTCGGTGTCGAAGACGAGCCGTACGTGGGTGGTTCCTTCCGGCAGGGCCGGCAGGTCTTTGCAGCGCCCGTCCGCGTCGGTCGCGGATCCGCCGAGCGTCACATACTGCGCGTCGCCGCCGCTACGGGCGGCCAGGGAGACGGTGACGGCTCCGGCGGGACGGCCGATGCTGGTGTCCAGGATGTGGGTGGACACCGATGCGGTGGTGTCGGTGCTCAAGACCGTCACGCTCCTTGTTCTCGGGAGTGCTGTACGAGGCCCTCAGGAGTCCTGTACGAGGCGGGCCAGCCGGATGCGGTTGATCTTGCCCAGCTCGGTACGGACGATCTCGCGTTCCTGCTCGGGCGAGTTTCCGATCCGGGCCTTCACCGCGTCGCGCATCTGCTCACCGGTGGCTCCGGTGGCGCAGATCAGGAAGACATGTCCGAACCGCTCCTGGTAGGCCAGGTTGAGTTCGAGCATCTCCGCCTTGAGCTCCTCGGACGCACCGGCCATCCCCCGCTGCTCACGGGCGGAGGCCGGGTCCCCCGGCTTGGGGCGGCCGATCGGCGGGTGTCCGGCCATCGCCTCGGCCAGGTCCTCCGCCGAGAGCTCGGCCGTGGCGGCGTCACTGGCGGAGAACAGGGCTTCCGTTCCGGCGTACGGCCGGTGGGCGAGGACGGAGCTTCCCCACGCCGCACTGGCACACACCTCGTGCAGCGCGGCTGCGGCCTCTCCGGCCGCCAGGGTGTTGAACCGGGCGAGGCCCGGTGTGGAGCTCGTAGTCACGGGAGCCTCCGTGGCTTTTTCGCTGTGCGTTGTCGGGCTGCGGATAGCTAACGCCCTTCGCAACATCACGTCAACAGTTTGTTGAAATTCCGCGAACAGATAATGCCGCCGCCCGACTTCCCGGACGGCGGCATTGGACCGCAATGCGCTCAGCTACTCACCCTTGGCCGCGTTGTCCCGGTTCAGGTAGTTGTAGACGGTGAAGCGGCTGACGCCGAGCGCGCCGGCCACGGTCTCCACCCCGTGCCGCACCGAGAAGGCACCGCGTGCCTCCAGAGTGCGTACGACGCCTTGCTTGGCCTTACGGTCCAGATCGGCCAGCGGCATCCCGTGCCGCCGTTCCATCGCGGCCAGGATGTGGTCGAGCGATTCGGAGAGCTGCGGGAGCCGCACGGCTATGACGTCCGCCCCCTCCCACGCGAGCACCACGTCCTCGGTGGTGGCCTGCTCCGGATCGAGCAGCTCGGCCCCCATGGCGTCGACGAGCGGCTTCACGGCGGTGACCAGCGGGTGGTCGGCCGGTTCGGTCACGGGGTGTCCTCCCCGATCACGTTGAGCTGGAGGGAGACCCGGGTGGCGCCCGAGGCCAGGGCCTTGCGCAGCAGTGAGTCCACCGCGGTGAGGACCTGGTCCGCGTCCCCCTCGGCCGTGTTCCCGAAGGGACCCACGTCCACCGCGTCCAGGTCGGCGGTCTGGATGACCTCGCGGGCAACCACCGCGTGGGCGGGTGCCTCGTCGAGATCGAAGGGCTCGGTGGTGAATTCCACCCTCAAGCGCACGGTGCCTCCCTGATGTGTCCCGCCGCGTGCGTCGGCTCGCACGGCTCGCCCCGACCCTAAGGCACGGGCCCCGGGACGCGGCGGCCGTGAGGAGGAGGGGCCGTGCTTCACGGCCCGGCCTGGATGTCCCCCCTGGTCGACGACGCGATCGGGTCCCCGTGCGCGAAGTCTCCCGGCGGGATCCCCGGGTGGTGCCCGTCTCTGACCAGTGGGGCGGTGACGGCGGCCGGGCCGAGCGTCAGCCGGGAGACGATCCGGTAGCGGTCGCCCCGGTAGAGCGAGTGGACGTACTCCACGGGCAGTCCGGCGGTGTCCGAGGTCAGACGCTCGAAGAGCAGGGCCGGGGAGAGCTCGGGGACCTCCAGGAGCTGGGCCTCCGCCCGTGTGACGACGGTGGGTTCGATGGCCTGGACCGCCTCGCGCACATGCACTCCGTGGGTGTGGCGCAGGTGTTCGTAGAGATCGCCGTCCTCCAGCTCCTGCGCCGACAGGCCAGGGACGAGCGCCGCCCTGATGTGCAGGTGCTCGATGGCCATCGGTGCGCCGTCGACCAGGCGCAGCCGTGCGACGTACACGATCTCCTCGGCCGGCGACATCCGCAGCTTGCGGCCGACCCGGGCGCCTGCCGGGAGGGTCGTGAACTCCAGCAGCCTGCTCGACCACGCTCCGGCCGCCTGCGGCACAGTCAGGGCGAGGTCGGCGGAGACCAGCTCCTGGGTGATCTTCTCCGGCGCCACGAACATCCCGCGACCGTGCTCCCGGACGAGCAGCCCGGCGGCCACCAGCTCGTCGACGGCGGCGCGCAGGGTGGGCCGGGAGACGCCGAGCAGAGCGCAGAGGGCCCGTTCGGACGGGATGGCGTCCCCGGGGCTTCGGCTCTCGATCAGCTCGAGGACCGCGTCGCGTGCCCGTTCCCGTTTGAGCACCGTCCCCGGTACGTCGGCTTTCATGCGTTCCCCTTCGCGCGTTCCGCTCCCTTTACCAGTTGAGCGACCGATGGCCACTGGTCAGAGAGAGTCTAGCCACCTCTGTCCGCAGGAACACAGGCTCGACCGGATCAGGATTCCTCAATATCCCTTTATACACGGGGGGTTGACGGTCTCATTGGTCTATGCCACCTTCATCCACCACCAAGAGGTGAGCTGTCCAGTGGACTTCACTGGTCAGGTGGTCAGGTCTCTGCTCCCGTTGAGGTGAACCGTGAAGTACCGCTTGCTTGCCGGTGTGTCCGCGCTCGTGACGGCCGCCGCTCTCAGTGCCTGCAGTTCCGGTGGGGACGGCGCCGACGAGGCCGGGAGTGTGGAAAGGGTCGATGTCTGGCTGATGCGTGACAGCGTCTCGGCCGCTTTCCAGAAGGAGTTCACCGACGGCTTCGAAGCCGCGCACCCGGACATCGACGTCAGGATCCAGATCCAGGAGTGGGACGGGATCGGCCAGAAGATCACCGCCGCCCTGGCGAGCAACGACGCCCCGGACGTGATCGAGGCGGGCAACACGCAGGTGGCGCAGTTCGCCGAGAGCGGCGGGCTTCTGGACCTCAGCGACAAGAAGGACGAGCTGAACGGCGACGACTGGCTGAAGGGACTGGCCGAGCCGGGTTCGTACGAGGGGAAGCAGTACGGCATCCCGTACTACGCGGCCAATCGCGTCGTGATCTACCGCAAGGACCTCTTCGAGAAGGCCGGGGTCGACGCCGCCGGGATCACCACCCGCGAGCAGTGGATCGACGCCACCACCGAGCTGAATCAGGGCGGCACGCAGGGCATCTACCTGCCGGGCCAGCTCTGGTACGCGCTGGGCGGCTTCATCTGGGACGAGGGCGGCGACTTCGCCACCGAGTCCGGCGGGCGGTGGAAGGGGTCGCTCGACACTCCCGAGGCCGTGCGCGGTATGGCCTTCTACGCGCGGCTCCAGGCGCTCGGCAAGGGCCCCAAGGACTCCGACGAGGACGATCCGCCGCAGGCCGAGGTGATGGCGCAGGGCCAGGTGGCCCAGATCATCGCCACCCCGGGCAACGCCAACGCGGTCGTCGAGAACAACCCCGGACTCAAGGGGAAGCTGGGCTTCTTCCCGATCCCCGGGAAGACGGCCGGCACACCGGGTGCGGTGTTCACCGGCGGCTCCGACC
>NZ_JBHWZS010000373.1:0-7744 GCF_042728155.1 Streptomyces sp. NPDC060209 | reverse complement strand
GCACGATGCCGCCCACCGGGTCCCGCGCGCCCGGCGTGGAGGGCGGGAATGGTCTCAATTTTCTATCGTTGAAAATTCTGCGTGCACGACCGTTGTCAGGTGTTTGAGGCTGTGGCTCAATGTTCGACTATGTGCAGTGCTCCGCGGTTCGGAGCACTTCGGCTTCTTCGACGAGGACGACGCCTTGATACGACAACTAGCCCGCCCCCGAACGCTGCTCAGAACGCTCGCCTGTACGGCGGCGCTGCTGCTTCCCGTCGGGGCCATCCTGGTCCCGGCCGCCGCCGCTGCCCCCGCCGCCGCTCCCGCCGAAGGAGCCGCCACCGCCTCGGCGTTCGTGAAGGAGGACCCCTCCACCGAGCCGCACGGCCTGAAGGGCGAGTACTTCGCCATGTCCGCCCCGGGCGCCCGCGACTTCGCGACGCTCGGCGCCACGGCTCTCGACCCGGAGATCAACTTCCCCGGTCTTACAGGGGCGTTCGAGTCGGCCACCGGCAAGACCGAGCACACCACGGCCCGCTGGACGGGGCAGATCGAGGCCCCGGAGGACGGTGACTACACCTTCTCCGCCATCGGCGACAACGGCTTCCGTCTCTTCATCGACGACAAGCCGGTCATCGACCACTGGGTGCCGGACTGGGACAAGGAACAGACGAGCGCGCCGCTCGCTCTGAAGGCCGGTGAACAGCACACGTTCCGGCTGGAGATGTTCCAGGACGTCGGCGGGGCGAACATGTTCCTGCGCTGGTCGAGCGCGAAGCTCGCCAAGCAGATCGTTCCCGAGTCCGCCTTCACCCCGCCGGCGGACTTCGAGGTCTACCCGGTCGGGCTGAGCGTCGCCGAGAACGGTCTGAAGCTGCAGGCGACCTTCGACCACGAGGTCAGCGGCATCACCGACGTGAAGGACCACCTCGTTGTCGAGGCGGACACCACGCCGATGCCGGTGAAGTCGGTCGTCAGGGCGTCCAACAACCGCAATGCACTGGTCGTCACCCTGGACGCGGCCGTCCAGAAGGGCCAGCAGGTCAGGTTCGCCTACGACGGTGAGGCCGGCCTGAAGAACGGCGACGAGACCGTCCCGGAGATCAGCCGCAGGGCCAAGAACCTCTCCACGCACCGCCTGACCACGCCGTGGGGCGACAAGGTCGACCGCAAGAACCCGCTGCCGGAGTACCCCCGCCCGCAGCAGGTGCGCGACGACTGGAAGAACCTCAACGGGCCGTGGGAGTTCGCGGGAGCCACCGCCGGTGAACAGCCGGTCTTCGGCAAGTCGCTCGACGAGCGCATCACCGTGCCCTACCCCGTCGAGTCCCAGCTCTCCGGACTCGAGCGCCACGAAGACCACATGTTCTACCGCAAGCTCGTCACGGTGCCCAAGGGCTGGTCGGTCGGCAAGCGGAGCAGCGACGACCGGCTGAAGCTCAACTTCGGCGCCGTCGACTACCAGGCGCGGGTCTGGGTCAACGGCAAGCAGGTCGCCGAGCACACCGGCGGCTACACCGCCTTCAGCGCCGACATCACCGACGCGCTCAAGGGCAGCGGCCCCCAGGAGATCGTGGTCGCGGTCACCGACACCACCGGAGCCGACCAGCCCACGGGCAAGCAGTCCGCGAACCCCAGCGGCATCTTCTACACCGCCTCCTCCGGTATCTGGCAGACCGTCTGGATGGAGCCCGTCGCCCCGGCCGCCGTCGACTCCCTGAAGACCACGCCGGACATCGACAAGGGCCGGCTCGCCCTGACGGTCAACTCCGAGGACGCCTCGAAGTCCGCCCGGGTCACCGCCGTCGCCCGTGACAAGAAGGGCAAGGTCGTCGGCACCGTCACCGGTGCGGCCAACAGCGAGCTGAGCCTCCCGGTCGCCAAGCAGCACCTGTGGACGCCGGACGACCCGTACCTGTACGACCTGGAGGTCACCCTCAAGGACGGCCGTTCCAAGGACACCGTCGACAGCTACTTCGGTATGCGTTCCTTCGGTGTCGCCGAGGTCGGCGGCTACCAGAAGCTGGTGCTCAACGGGAAGCCCTTCTTCTCCCTCGCCCAGCTCGACCAGGGCTTCTACCCCGACGGTCTGAACACGGCGCCCAGCGACAAGGCCCTGGTCTTCGACCTGAAGGCGCAGAAGGACCTCGGCTTCAACTCCGTCCGCAAGCACATCAAGGTCGAGCCCGCCCGCTGGTACTACCACGCCGACCAGCTGGGTCTCCTGGTGTGGCAGGACTTCGTCTCCGGCAACATCACCGGCGAGAAGGGCCAGAAGGCCTTCCTCGACCAGGGCGCCGAGATGATGGAGCAGCTGCACAACTACCCCTCGATCGGAGCCTGGATCGTCTTCAACGAGGGCTGGGGCGAGTGGGACCGCACCGAGACCGGCAAGATCACCGAGAAGGTCCAGGCCGCGGATCCCTCCCGGGTCGTCAACGCCCACAGTGGTGTCAACTGCTGCAACAGCAAGGGTGACTCCGGCAAGGGCGACATCATCGACCACCACGACTACAACAACACCGATCCGGCCTTCCCCGACGAGAACCGCGCCGCGATGGACGGTGAGCACGGCGGCTTCACCCTGCGGATCCCCGGCCGCATGTGGCCCGGTGCCCCCACCGCGATCTACAGCGGCGTCGCGGACAAGGACGCCCTGACCGCCAAGTACGTCGACAACACCCGTACGTACTACCTGGACGCGGCCCGCGCAGAGCTCTCCGGCTCCATCTACACCCAGGTGACCGACCTGGAGAACGAGCTCAACGGTCTCTGGACGTACGACCGCCGTGAGATCAAGGTCGACGCCGCCAAGGTGCGGAAGATCAACCAGGAGGTCATCGCGGCCGGTGCCGCCGCGGGTGAGCGCGACGAGATCAAGGGAGGCGGTTCCTGGTCCCTCGACGAGAACAAGGGCACCAAGGCCGCCGACAGCGGCCCGAACCACAAGGACCTCACCCTCTCCGAGGGCACGTCCTGGGCGCCGGGTGCGCAGGGCTCGGCCCTGAAGTTCAACGGCGAGGGCCAGTACGCGGAGACGGACGGCCCGGTCGTCGACACCACCGGCGACTACACCGTCTCGGCCTGGGCGTCGCTCGACGCGCTGCCGGGCAACTACGCCACCGTCGTCAGCCAGGACGGCCGGCGCCAGGAGAACCCGTTCTACCTGCAGTACGGGCAGGGCGGGTTCGCCTTCTCCACCCCGGGTGCCCACCGGGCCCGGCTGGAGATCAAGCCCGAGCTCGGGCACTGGTACCACCTCGTAGGCGTACGCAGCGGCGACGAGATCAAGCTGTACGTCGACGGCAAGCTCGCCTCCACCGCGGCGGCCGGTACCGCTGATGTCAGCACCGGCTCGCTGTCCGTCGGCCGTGCCAAGTGGTCGGGCGGCAACGTCGACTTCTGGAACGGTTCCGTCGACCAGGTGAAGGTGTACGACAAGGCGCTCACCGACCAGGAGGTGACCGCACTCCACGACGGCGAACAGCCGTAGGGAGCACCCCGCAGGACCGCTCCCGGCAGTGCGCGCACGCGCCGCGCTGCCGGGAGCTCCTTGCTGTCCGGCGGCCTCGCCGCTCAGCTTGTTCCGTGGCTTCCTGAGCGGTGAACCGCCACCGGAGGACGGGCTTGCCAGTGCCGAGCGCTTTCTGACCGGGCCGGGAACCGTCGAGGGCCTCGAGCTGTTCCTCTGCGACTGACGGCCACCGCTTGTCGTCCTTCACGCAGGGGCTGAGCTTGTTCTTGACGCGAGCAGATGCAGAGCCGCCGGTCAAAGACGTGTTGCTACGCGGATCAGGTCGGCGACTGCGCGAAGTCGGCTGTGCGAAGGCCAAGCAATCACCGTGGTCACGGGTGGTGCATCCAGGACCGGAACGGCGGCGAGATCCCGGCGCGGGTCGGTGCTCGCGGACTCGGGCATGATCGCGGTGGTAGGGCCGAGCGCGATCAGTTGGAAGAGCTGTGTCATGGCCCATCTGCTGGACGGACTGCTGGTGGAGGTCCTCGGGCGGAGTACCTGTTCCCGGTCTGTGGTTCATGCCGGTGGTGATCGATAGGTTGTGAGCATGGACGAACATGTCGCCTTCGCGGAGCCCGGCGTCGATGACCGAGGCTGGTCCCGTACGCGAACGTGGGTGGAGGCGCAGGTGGGCGAGGGCCGTCCTGTGGACGCCGCCGAACGGCTTCGCGGCGGTTGGACCTCGGAGATGCGCCGCCTTCGCGTCGGAGGGCCGGGTGCCCCTCGGTGGTTCGTGCTGCGGTCCTTCGTCAAGCCCTTCTTCGTCCGCCACGCGGAGGGACTCCTCACACGGGAGGCGGACATCCTGCGGCTCCTCGCGCGGACCGATGTGCCGGTGGCCGCGTTCGAGGCCGTCGACGCGACCGCGCAGCACTGCGACCATCCGTCGTTGCTGATGACGCTGCTGCCCGGCACGGTGCGCCTGGACGAGGAGGACGCGGGACTGCGGACGGAGCTTCTGGCGCGCCAGCTCGTCCGCATTCACCAGGTGCGCGTCCCGGCCGAGGCCCGGCCGCGTGCCTACGAGGCCTGGACCTCTCCGGAACGGGTGAGCATCCCCGAAGACACGGAGCGTAGGCACCTGTGGCAGCGCGCCGTCGACGTCATCCGCCGTGATCCCCCGGACCATCGGCCCTGCTTCCTGCACCGCGACTTCCATCCTGGCAACGTGCTCTTCAGCGGACACGGAGCCGATACACGGATCACCGGAGTCGTCGACTGGGTCGAGACGTCCTGGGGGCCCGCGGACCTCGACGTGGCCCACTGCTCCACGGCTCTGGCCCTCCTGCACGGCCCGGGGGAGGCGATGCGGCTGGCCGAGCGCTACGAAGCCGCCGGAGGTGTCCTGAGCAGTGAACCCTCGGCTCACCTGTACTGGCGGATCCTGGATGCCCTCGCCTTCTCGAATGTCGAGAAGGTCGCGCTGCCCTGGCACGAGCTGGGACGCACCGACCTGACCCCGGCCCTGCTCACGAGTCGGCTGGAGGACTACCTCCACGCGCTCTTCCGCCGATACGGCTGATCCTTCGCGGCAGTTGTGCGGTAGAACCGGAGCATGCGTCCCCGACCAGGAGAGGTGCTGCACTTCTCCGAAGACCCCGAGATCCCGGTGTTCCGTCCACACGTCGCCGCCACCGCCCGGCAGCCGGAGGCGTACGTCTGGGCCGTCGACGGTACACAGGCCCCGGCCTACTGGTTCCCACGACAGTGCCCGCGCGCCATGGCATGGGCCGTGCCGCACACATCACGCCCCGACCGCGAACGCATCCTCGGCCCGGGGGGCGGCCGGCGAGTGCACGCCATCGAGCACAGCTGGCTGAGACGGTTCCTGAGCGTGGAGTTGTTCGCCTATCGGTTCGCCGCCACTTCCTTCCGTCCCTTCGGCGAGCCGGTGCCGCACGCCCTCGTATCCACTGAGCCCGTCGAACCACTCGGTCCGGCGGAGCCCGTCGGTGATCTCCTCCAGCTCCACCGCGAAGCCGGGATCCAACTGCGCGTTCTCGACAACCTCTGGGGCTTCTGGGAAGCGGTGGTGCCCAGCACGTTGGGTTTCAGCGGCATCCGCCTGCGGAACGCGGCGCCCAAGCCCGACGAGTACTGAGAACAGCCGGCACAACAGGGCGTCCCGGCCCGATTCGTCACACCGGGGAGACCGCGGCTCCGGTGCTCTCCCGGGCCAGCACGCGGTGCGGGACCACGATCCGGCGGCCGGCCAGCGCCTCGAACCGGCCCAGGACGCGCTCGGTCAGGCACTGCACGGCACGTTCGGCGATCTGTTCCCGGTCCGGGGCGATCGTGGTGAGGGACGGGGCTGCGAACCGGCCGTCCTCGATGTCGTCGAACCCCATCAGCGCCAGATCCTCCGGCACGCGGACGCCCTGTTCGGCCGCCACGCGCAGTGCGCCGAGGGCGAGTTCGTCGCTGAAGCAGAAGACGGCGTCGGGAGGCCCGGGCAGCCGCAGCAGTTCACGGAGCGCCCGCGCACCCTCCGCCCGGTGCAGATCGGCCACCTCCACCTCGGCCACCGGACTCAGCCCCGCTTCCCGCAGCCCCTGCCGGAAGCCCTCGGCGCGCAGTTCCGCCGTGCCGTGGCCCAGACCGGACTGCAGGCCGATCGCTGCGACACGCCTGCGGCCCCTCGCGACCAGATGGCGCGCGGCGTCCCGCGCGGCCCCCACGTTGTCCAGGGCGACATGGTCGATCGACCCGTCCGGCTCCAGCTCACCCAGGACGACGAGAGGCAGACCACCCGCGAGCGACGCCAGCTCGGACGGGGACGTCGACCACGGACTGACGATCATGCCGTCGACCTGGTGCCCCTCCGAGCCGTCCAGAAGACGGCGCTCCAGATCCGCCCGCCCCCCGGTCCGCTCCAGGAGCACCGTCCATCCGCGTTCCTGCGCCGCGTCGATGAGGAGACCCGTCAGCGCACCGAAGTAGGGGGAGTGGATCTCGGGCACGACCACTCCGATGAGGCCGGTGCGCCCCTGCCGGAGGTTGCGGGCGGCGAGGTTGGGGCGGTAGCCCAGTTCCTCGACCGCCGCCATGACCCGGGCGCGCGTCGCCGGTGCGACCGCCGCGGCGTTGCTCACGACATTGGAGACGGTCCGGACGGACACGCCGGCGAGCGCGGCGACGTCCTTGAGTCTCGCTGCCACGGTCGGTGAGCTCCTGTCCCTCGATACGCGGGGGCGGTCGGCGGACCCTGCCCTTGCGCTGTGCACCGTAACAGCCCCGTCGTACGTCGGTGCGTACTGCCTCTTGCCACGTTGCTTGCAACGTTGCAATATGAACGGGTCGGCAGGCCCGCTGGGGAGGAACACCTCACCGTCGCAGGCCTGTTGCCCCCGCCTCCCGTCCATGAAGGGACCACCGCCATGCCCGAAGCCGCCCTTGCCCCGCACCTCGACACGGCCGTTCAGGACCTCTGCACGGCCGGTGTCACCGCTCACCGGGGCGCTTTCACCCCGCAGTGGGCCGACGTCATGCGCGAGGACATCGAGACGGCCTTCGCGGAGGCGCGCGGCCGGGAGGGCGGGGCGGTTGGCCGGGGACCCCATCGGTACTACGTGGAGATCCACCCCGAGCAGATGCGGGGCTTCGTGGAGCTCGTGGACCATCCCTGGGTCCGGGGAGTGTGCGAGGCCGTCCTGGGGCCCGACTACCGCGTGGTCGAGCTGGGCTTCGACGTACCGTTCGCCGGGGCCGTGAACCAGCCCTGGCACCGGGACTTCCCCATGCCGGACGCCACCCGGCACCGGCGCCGGCTGACGTCCCTGGCCTTCAACCTCACGGCCGTGGACACGCGCGACGACATGGGTCCGTTCGAGATCGCGCCGGGCACCCAGTGGGACGACGACGCCCGCTTCGGCCACGCGATGTTCCCGCCCCGCGACACCTATCCGCGTTACGCCGGGCTCGCCGAGCGCAAGTACCCGCGGCGCGGGGACATATCGGCCCGCTCCGCCCTGACGGTCCACCGGGGCACTGCCAACCACTCGCCTGACTCCCGGCCGGTCCTGGTGCTGGGTGTCGACGCCCCGGGCGCGGGCAACGACGCGCACCACGCCATGGCGGTGACCCGTGCGTACTGGGCTTCCCTGCCGGGGCGCGTACGGGCACATCTTCACTGTCCGGTCGTGGAAGAGCTGACCCCCATCGTCCAGAAGCACACCATCGAAGGCCTGGTCATGGGCGACGCATGACGCCCCACCGGGCCCGGCGCCGGCCGGACGAGGCCGGCAC
>NZ_JBHWZS010000372.1:0-7847 GCF_042728155.1 Streptomyces sp. NPDC060209 | reverse complement strand
AGGCTGGAGGACGGTGGCCTCGGTCACCGTACGGCACTTCCGTACGGAGCCTCGGTGCGTGCGGGGCGGAAGGGTGGCCCAGGAGGGAAGGGGTCAGCGGCGGCGGCGGTGGAGCGCCACCGCGGCAGCCGTTCCCCCGGCCAGGGCGCCGACGCCGGCCGCGGCCGGGATGCCGACCTTGGCCGCCTTGCGGCCGGTGCGGTAGTCGCGCAGCCGCCAGTCCAGCGAGCGGGCGTGCTTGCGCAGTTTGGAGTCAGGGTTGATCGCGTACGGGTGGCCGACCAGGGACAGCATCGGGATGTCGTTGTGCGAGTCGCTGTATGCCGCGCAGCGCTCCAGGTCCAGGCCCTCGGCCGCCGCCAGGGCGCGTACGGCCTCGGCCTTCGCCGGGCCGTGCAGGGGTTCGCCGACCAGTCGACCGGTGTAGACGCCGTCGACCGACTCGGCGACCGTGCCCAGGGCGCCGGTGAGGCCCAGGCGGCGGGCGATGATCGTGGCGGTCTCCACCGGGGCGGCGGTGACCAGCCAGACCTTCTGGCCCGCGTCGAGGTGGGCCTGGGCGAGCGCGCGGGTGCCGGGCCAGATGCGGTCGGCCATGTACTCGTCGTAGATCTCCTCGCCGATGGACATCAGCTCGGAGACGCGGTGGCCCTTGACGATGGACAGCGCGCTGTCGCGGGCGTCCTGCATGTGCTCCGGGTCCTCGACGCCGGCCAGCCTGAACCAGGCCTGCTGCCAGGCGAAGCGGGTGAGCTCGCGCCGCTGGAAGAACTTCCGCTTGTACAGGCCGCGGCCGAAGTGGAAGATCGCGGCGCCCTGCATCACGGTGTTGTCGAGGTCGAAGAAGGCTGCGGCCCGGGTGTCCCCGGCCACCGGGAACGGGGTGTCCCCGGCCTCTTCGAGGGCGGTCGGCAGCTCTTCGGCGGCGGACGGAAGTGCCGACTTCCGCGCGGCCTCGGCTGCGGCCTCGCCTGCGAGCACGCTGCGTGCCGTGGCGGGGCGCCTGCGGGGGGTGAGCCATCCAAGAGCGGCCATGTCGTGAGCATAGCCATTCCGTTCGTCTCTTCCCGACCCGGCGGGATGCGGCGGTGTGAACTCTCCGGAACCGGGGCGTTAAACGGGTGATTCCGCGACCTCGCCAGGCCCGGTCGGGTGCTGGGGGAGGCGCAGAATGAAGGTATGAGTGCTCTGCTGCGTCGTACGAAGAAGAAGCCCGCGGACCGGGTGGTGACCCTCGTGGGGAAGCCGGGGTGTCACCTCTGTGACGACGCGCGGCGGGTGGTGAGCGCGGTCTGCGAGGAGACCGGCGCGTCCTGGGTGGAGAAGGACATCACGCAGGACGAGGCGCTGCACAAGGAGTACTGGGAGCAGATCCCGGTGGTCCTGATCGATGACGAACAGCACACGTTCTGGCGTGTGGACCCGACGCGGCTGCGCACGGCGCTGCGTACGTGAGGGGGCTTCCTTGGTGAAACCCGGTTAACATCATGGGCGTTTTGAGTGGTCTCGGGGGCGTGGACATGAGGAGTGTGTACCGTCTTGCCCCCTTCGCGCCCGCAACGGGCTGATGGCGTCCCGGGTTCCGGGATCATGCAGGGAATATGCGTGACCCCGGTCACTTTGACCAGACAAAACGGACACTATCTTTGTGCACGCGTTCACAAAGACATAGCCTGCTGTCGACGGGGCGGTCATAGGACATACGGCCGCCTGCAGCCCCGCTCATCCCGCAGGAGCACCGTGGCAACTGGCCGAACTCACCGACCGGCGACCCGTAGCCGAGGAATTCCCGAGGCCACCGTCGCCCGGCTTCCGCTGTATCTCCGCGCACTGACAGCGCTCTCCGAGCGCTCGGTTCCCACGGTTTCCTCCGAGGAGCTCGCTGCGGCGGCGGGAGTCAATTCCGCCAAGCTGCGCAAGGACTTCAGTTACCTGGGCTCCTACGGCACACGCGGTGTCGGGTACGACGTCGAGTATCTCGTCTACCAGATCTCCCGCGAGCTCGGGCTCACCCAGGACTGGCCGGTCGCGATCGTCGGCATCGGTAACCTCGGCGCGGCCCTCGCCAACTACGGCGGTTTCGCCTCCCGTGGTTTCCGGGTCGCCGCCCTGATCGACGCCGACCCCGCGATGGCGGGCACGCCGGTGGCCGGGATCGCCGTCCAGCACACCGATGACCTGGACCGGATCATCAGCGACAACGGTGTGTCCATCGGCGTCATCACCACCCCGCCCGGTGCGGCCCAGCAGGTCTGCGACCGGCTCGTCGCCGCAGGGGTGACCTCCATCCTGAACTTCGCGCCGACGGTGCTCTCCGTGCCCGACGGCGTGGACGTGCGCAAGGTCGATCTCTCGATCGAGCTGCAGATCCTCGCCTTCCACGAGCAGCGCAAGGCCGGCGAGGAGGCCGCCGCCGAGGGCAGGGCCGGGGTGGGCGGGGACTCCGACGCCGACGAGGCGCCGCCGATGCGTGCCACGCCCACCGGCCGGAAGGGACCTGACGGGGACATGCCCGCCGTGATGCCGGCATGAGTCTCCTGGTCGTAGGACTGAGCCACCGCAGCGCCCCCGTCTCCGTGCTGGAGCGGGCGTCCCTGGCGGTCGAGGCCCAGACGAAGCTGCTTCAGGACACCCTCGCCGCGGAGCCCGCGACCGAGGCCGCCGTCCTGGCCACCTGCAACCGCATCGAGCTGTACGCGGACGTGGACAAGTTCCACGCGGGTGTCGCCGAGCTGTCCACCCTGCTCGCGCAGCACAGCGGGGTCGGGCTGGACGAGCTCACTCCTTATCTTTATGTGCACTACGAGGACCGTGCCGTCCACCACCTCTTCTCGGTGGCGTGCGGGCTGGACTCGATGGTCGTCGGCGAGGGCCAGATCCTCGGCCAGATAAAGGACGCGCTCGCGCTGGGGCAGGAGCTCCACACCGCGGGGCGCCTGCTGAACGACCTCTTCCAGCAGGCCCTGCGGGTCGGCAAGCGCGCCCACAGCGAGACCGGGATCGACCGGGCCGGGCAGTCGCTCGTCACCTTCGGTCTCGAGCAGCTGGCCGACGGCGCCGATGTCGCGGAGTGGGCGGCCGGGAAGCACGCCCTGGTGATCGGCGCGGGCTCGATGTCCTCGCTCGCCGCCGCCACCCTGGCCCGTGCGGGTGTCGAGGAGATCGTCGTCGCCAACCGGACCCGGGCCCGTGCCGACAGGCTCGTCGAGATCCTCGGCCAGGCCGGTGTCCCCACGGCGCGCGCCGTGGAGATGGGCGGGGTCGGGGACGAACTGACACGTGCCGATGTCGTCGTGTCCTGTACCGGCGCGACCGGCCTCGTCCTGACCGCGGAGGCCGTCGCCGCCGCGCTCGGCGTCGACTTCGACACCGCGGCACAGGCGCCCGAGACTCCCGCCGCGCTGTCCGACGAGCTGGACCAGCACGCGGCGTGGGTGGAGAACGGGTCCGCCACCGCTGCCGCTCAGGACCGGGCCGTGCGCCGGGTGCCCGCTCGGCCGGCCTCCACCGGCCCCGCCCGGCTGCACCTGCTCGACCTCGCGATGCCGCGTGACATCGACGGAGCCGCTCACCGCGTCGCCGGTGTGCGCCTCGTCGACATCGAGTCGCTCGCCGAGGCGTCCGCGGACGCCCCGATGGCCGCCGATGTGGACCAGGTGCGCACCATCGTCGCCGACGAGGTCGCCGCCTTCGGAGCCGCCCAGCGCGCCGCCCACATCACCCCGACCGTCGTCGCCCTGCGCACCATGGCCGCCGATGTGGTGGCCGGCGAGATCGCGCGGCTCGACGGACGCCTCCCCGACCTGGACGAGAAGCAGCGCGCCGAGATCTCGCAGACCGTGCGCCGCGTCGTCGACAAGCTCCTGCACGCGCCCACCGTGCGGGTCAAGCAGCTCGCCAGCGAGCCCGGCGGTGCCGGGTACGCCGATGCGCTGCGGGAACTCTTCGACCTCGACCCGCAGACGGTGGCCGCCGTCTCACGGGCAGACCTGAACGACCCGAATAGAGGGCGGTCATGACCGACAACTCACCCCTGGGCGGGGAGACCACAACACCGCTCCGGCTAGGCACCCGGCGCAGCAAGCTCGCCATGGCGCAGTCCGGCATGGTGGCTGACGCGGTCCGTGAGGTGACCGGGCGTGCCGTCGAGCTCGTCGAGATCACCACGTACGGGGACGTCTCCCGGGAGCACCTGGCGCAGATCGGCGGGACCGGTGTGTTCGTCGCGGCCCTGCGTGAGGCGCTGCTGAGCGGCGAGGTGGACTTCGCGGTCCACTCGCTCAAGGACCTGCCGACCACGCAGCCCGAGGGGCTCGTCCTGGCCGCCGTGCCGCCGCGCGAGGACCCGCGCGACGCACTGGTGGCGCGGGACGGGCTGACCTTCGAGCAGCTGCCGCCCGGTGCCCGCATCGGCACCGGTTCCCCGCGCCGCATGGCGCAGCTCAACGCGTACGCCCGCTCGCACGGCCTCGAGATAGAGACCGTCGCCATCCGCGGCAACGTCGATACGCGTATTGGTTTTGTACGAAGCGGGGAGCTGGACGCGGTGGTACTCGCCGCCGCCGGGCTCAGCCGCCTCGGACGCACGGACGAGGTCACCGACTTCCTGCCGGTCGACACCGTCCTGCCTGCTCCCGGCCAGGGAGCACTGGCGATCGAATGCGCTGAAAGCAGCGCGGACCTCGCCGCAGCTCTCGCCGAGCTCGACGACCCGTACACCCGGGTCGCCGTGACCGCCGAGCGCGCCCTGCTCAACGCCCTGGAGGCCGGCTGTTCCGCACCTGTGGGTGCGCTGGCAGACCTCTTGGCCGACGGGCAGGTTGTCAACGAACTGCGCCTGCGCGGTGTCGTCGGTTCAACCGACGGTACTTCCCTGGTGCAGCTGTCCATCACCGGTCCCGTCCCCACGTCGCACGACGACGCGGCGGCCCTCGGTCGCGAGCTCGCGTCCGAGATGCTTGCCAAGGGTGCGGCCGGTCTTATGGGGGAGCGAGCACTTTGAGCCCCACCGGCCCTGTCGTATCCGACTTCCCTGTCCTGTCCTCAGGGCATGTCACCTTCCTCGGCGCCGGTCCCGGCGACCCTGGACTGCTGACTCTGCGCGCTGTCGAAGCGCTTGCGAGCGCGGACGTCCTTGTAGCCGAACCGGACGTTCTCGACGTCGTTCGCTGCCATGCGCGGGCAGGGGTAAGCACGCCTGAGATGACGGTTGTTGACACAGCGTCAACACCCGCCGGAGTACCCGTCCTCAGGGATGCCGCCAATCTTGTCATGGAGGCAGCGAAGGGCGGCAGGCGGGTGGTGCGTGCCGTCACGGGCGACCCCGGCCTGGACGGCAACACGGGCGCCGAGATGCTCGCCTGCGCTGCCGCGGGTGTGCCTTTCGAGGTCGTGCCCGGCATCGCGAACGCGGTCGGTGTGCCCGCGTACGCCGGTGTGCCGCTGCGTGACGCGCAGGGCGCCGATGTGCGCTTCGTCGACGCGCGTACCGCATCCGACCGCTGCTGGTCCGAGGTCGGCGCGAGCGACGCGACGGCCGTCGTGTCCACGTCGCTCGACTCGGTGGCCGCGGCCGCCGGTGAGCTGGTCTCGGCCGGGCGCAAGCCCGACACCCCGCTCACGGTCACGATCGCCGGGACGACGACCCGCCAGCGCACCTGGACGGCGACCCTCGGGACGATCGCCCAGGTGCTGAAGCAGGCCAAGGTCCTCCCGTCGCCGGACGGGCACCTGCCCGTCATAGCCGTGGTCGGGGAGCGCAGCTCAGCCGCCCAGCGCGACCAGCTCGCGTGGTTCGAGTCCAAGCCGCTGTTCGGCTGGAAGGTGCTCGTGCCGCGTACGAAGGAGCAGGCTGCGTCGCTCTCCGACCAACTGCGTTCCTACGGCGCCGTGCCGCACGAGGTTCCGACGATCGCCGTCGAGCCGCCGCGTACGCCCCAGCAGATGGAGCGTGCGGTCAAGGGCCTGGTCACGGGCCGCTACGAGTGGATCGCCTTCACCTCGGTGAACGCGGTGAAGGCCGTGCGGGAGAAGTTCGAGGAGTACGGGCTCGACGCCCGTGCCTTCGCCGGGATCAAGGTCGCGGCCGTCGGTGAGCAAACCGGCGCCGCGCTGGTCGACTTCGGTGTCAAGCCGGACCTGATGCCGTCCGGTGAGCAGTCGGCCGCCGGTCTGCTCGAGGACTGGCCGCCGTACGACCCGGTCTTCGACCCGATCGACCGGGTGTTCCTGCCGCGTGCCGACATCGCCACCGAGACCCTGGTGGCCGGCCTCATCGAGCTGGGCTGGGAGGTCGACGACGTCACCGCGTACCGCACGGTCCGCGCTTCGCCGCCGCCGGCCGACACCCGCGAGGCGATCAAGGGCGGCGGTTTCGACGCGGTGCTCTTCACCTCCTCCTCGACCGTCCGCAATCTGGTCGGTATCGCGGGCAAGCCGCACAACGTGACGGTGATCGCGTGTATCGGCCCCGCCACGGCGAAGACCGCCGAGGAGCACGGCCTGCGGGTCGACGTCCTGTCCCCGGAGCCGTCGGTCCACAAGCTGGCCCAGGCGCTGGCGGACTTCGGCGCGCAGCGCCGGGACGCGGCCAAGGAGGCCGGTGACCCGGTGACCCGGCCGAGCGAACGGCGCCCCGGCGCGCGCCGCCGCCGGACGACCACCTGAGGGTCGGCGACGGATGTGTGGGCCCGGCTGCTCCTTCACGGAGCGGCCGGGCCCTGCCCGTTCCCCCGGCTGTTTTTCCGGCTCGGTTGTCGGTAAATCGGTGATGTGTGCGGGTCTAGTCTCGAAGGATGACTGAGTACGGAAACTTCCCCGGCTCGCGGCCCCGCCGGCTGCGGACGACCCCCGTCATGCGGCGCATGGTCGCCGAGACCAGGCTCGACCCGGCGAATCTGATCCTGCCCGCGTTCGTGCGCGAGGGCATCGACGCCCCGGTCGCCATCTCGGCCATGCCGGGTGTGCAGCAGCACACCCTGGACACGCTGCGGAAGGCCGCTGTCGACGCGGTCGCGGCGGGCGTTTCGGGGATCATGCTCTTCGGCGTGCCGCTGGACGAGAAGAAGGACGCCCGGGGCACGGCGGGCACCGACCCGGAGGGCATTCTCCAGGCCGGTCTGCGGGCGGTGCGCGAGGAGGTCGGCGACGACCTCGTGATCATGTCCGACCTCTGTCTGGACGAGTACACCGACCACGGCCACTGCGGGGTGCTGACCGAGGACGGCCGCGTCGACAACGACGCCACGCTGGAGCGGTACGCGGAGATGGCCCAGGTGCAGGCGGACGCGGGCGCGCACGTGGTGGGCCCCAGCGGCATGATGGACGGTCAGGTCGGCGTGATCCGTGACGCCCTGGACCAGACGGGCCACGAGGACGTGTCGATCCTCGCCTACACCGCGAAGTACTCCTCCGCCTTCTACGGCCCGTTCCGCGAGGCGGTGGGCTCCTCGCTCAAGGGCGACCGCAAGACGTACCAGCAGGACCCGGCGAACATCCGTGAGTCGCTGCGCGAGCTGGCGCTCGACCTGGAGGAGGGCGCCGACATGGTCATGGTCAAGCCGGCCGGTCCCTACCTGGACATCCTCGCCAAGGTCGCCGACGCGGTGGACGTGCCGGTCGCGGCGTACCAGATCAGCGGTGAGTACGCGATGATCGAGGCCGCTGCCGAGAAGGGCTGGATCGACCGGGACGCGGCGATCCTGGAGAGCCTGACGGGCATCCGGCGCGCGGGTGCGCGGATGATCCTGACGTACTGGGCGACGGAGGTCGCGCAGAAGCTCGGGCGCTGACGCGCTGCGCAGGGTCCTGGAGCGGGTCACGACAGGTCGTGACCCGCTTTTCACGAC
>NZ_JBHWZS010000371.1:0-7898 GCF_042728155.1 Streptomyces sp. NPDC060209 | reverse complement strand
CGCCGAGGCACCGGCTGAGGCAGAGGCCGAAGCAGCCCCTGTCGAAGCAGCCCCCCCCCAGGCCGAAGCCCCCCCCGCCCAATCTGAAAAAGCCCCCCCCCAGGCGGAAAACGCCCCCCGCGACCCCCCCCCCCCCCGGGCGCCCCCCGCTTCCGGGTAATCCGGCCCCGCCGTCGGACCCCTATGAGGGTCTCTGTGGTCCGCGGCGGTATCCGGAGTCGTGACGTTCGCTCTCCGCGGGGACTCAGCGGCTGTCGCTGCCCCGCGATTCGGCGGCGGCCCGGCCCGCTTCCAGCCGGGCGACCGGAATGCGGAACGGCGAGCAGGAGACGTAGTCCAGGCCCACCTCGTGGAAGAAGTGCACCGACTCCGGGTCCCCGCCGTGCTCGCCGCAGATACCGAGCTTGAGGTCCGGGCGGGTGGCCCGGCCGGCCTCCACGGCGCTGCGTACGAGGGCGCCGACGCCGTCCTTGTCGATCGTCTCGAACGGCGACACCCCGAAGATGCCCTTCTCCAGGTACGCGGTGAAGAACGAGGCCTCCACGTCGTCACGGGAGAAGCCCCACACCGTCTGGGTGAGGTCGTTCGTTCCGAAGGAGAAGAACTCCGCGGCCTCGGCGATCTGACCGGCGGTCAGCGCGGCACGGGGCAGCTCGATCATCGTGCCGATGCTCAGCTTCAGCTCCGTGCCGGTGGCCGCCTCGACCTCCGCGATGACGTGGTCGGCCTCCTCGCGGACGATCTCCAGCTCCTGGACCGTGCCGACGAGCGGAATCATGATCTCGGCGCGCGGGTCGCCCTTGGCGTTCTTGCGCTGCGCCGCCGCTTCCGCGATCGCACGGACCTGCATCGCGAACAGACCCGGGATGACCAGGCCGAGGCGGACACCGCGCAGTCCCAGCATCGGGTTCTGCTCGTGGAGCTTGTGCACGGCCTGCAGCAGACGCAGATCGTTCTCGTTGGCGTCCTTGCGGGACTCGGCCAGCGCGACCCGCACGGAGAGCTCGGTGATGTCCGGCAGGAACTCGTGCAGCGGCGGGTCGAGCAGCCGGACGGTGACGGGCAGTCCGTCCATCGACTCGAACAGCTCGATGAAGTCGGCCTTCTGGAGCGGCAGGAGCGCGGCCAGCGCGGCCTCGCGCTCGTCGTCGGTGTCCGCGAGGATCAGCTTCTCCACCATCTCGCGGCGCTCACCGAGGAACATGTGCTCGGTGCGGCACAGGCCGATGCCCTGGGCGCCGAAGCGGCGGGCCCGCGAGGCGTCCTCGGCGTTGTCCGCGTTCGCCCGTACCCGCAGACGGCGTACCCGGTCGGCGTACGCCATGATCCGGTGCACGGCGGCGACGAGCTCGTCGGCGTCGTCGGCGCCCGCGTGCATGCGGCCCTCGAAGTACTCGACGACCGGGGACGGCACGACGGGCACCTCACCGAGGTACACCTTGCCGGTGGAGCCGTCGACGGAGACGAGGTCGCCCTCCTCCACGACGGTGTCCCCGACGGTCAGCCGGCGACGCTTGGTGTCGACCTCGATCTCCTCGGCGCCGCAGACACAGGTCTTGCCCATGCCGCGTGCGACGACGGCGGCGTGCGACGTCTTGCCGCCGCGCGAGGTCAGGATGCCCTCGGCGGCGATCATGCCGTCGAGGTCGTCGGGGTTGGTCTCCCGGCGGATGAGGATGACCTTCTCGCCCGACCGCGACCACTTGACGGCGGTGTACGAGTCGAAGACGGCCTTACCCACGGCCGCACCGGGGGACGCGGCGATGCCGCGGCCGAGCAGCACGCTGGCGGCATTGTGGTCGAAGCGCGGGAACATCAGCTGCGCGAGCTGGGCGCCGTTGACCCGCTGGAGCGCCTCGGCCTCGTCGATGAGGCCCTGGTCGACGAGCTGGGTGGCGATGCGGAAGGCGGCACCGGCGGTGCGCTTGCCGACCCGGGTCTGGAGCATCCAGAGCTGGCCGCGCTCGATGGTGAACTCGATGTCGCAGAGATCCTTGTAGTGGGTCTCCAGCGTCTCCATGATCTTCATCAGCTGGTCGTACGACACCTTGTCGATCGACTCCAGCTCGGCGAGCGGCACCGTGTTGCGGATACCCGCGACGACGTCCTCGCCCTGCGCGTTCTGGAGGTAGTCGCCGTAGACGCCCTGGTGGCCGCTGGCCGGGTCACGGGTGAAGGCGACGCCCGTGCCGGAGTCGGGGCCGAGGTTGCCGAAGACCATCGAACAGATGTTGACGGCCGTGCCGAGGTCGCCGGGGATGCGCTCCTGGCGGCGGTAGAGCTTGGCCCGGTCGGTGTTCCACGAGTCGAAGACCGCCTTTATGGCCAGGTCCATCTGCTCGCGCGGGTCCTGCGGGAAGTCCCGCCCGGCGTCCCGGGTGACGATCTTCTTGAAGTGCTTGACGAGCTTCTTCAGGTCGGCCGCGTCCAGATCCACGTCGACCGTGACGCCCTTGGCCTCCTTCGCGGCCTCCAGCGCCTCCTCGAAGAGGTCGCCGTCGACCCCGAGCACGGTCTTGCCGAACATCTGGATGAGGCGGCGGTACGAGTCCCAGGCGAAGCGCTCGTCGCCGGCCTGGGCGGCGAGGCCCACGACCGAGGCGTCGGAGAGGCCGATGTTGAGGACCGTGTCCATCATGCCGGGCATCGAGAACTTCGCACCGGAACGGACGGAGACCAGCAGCGGGTCGTCGGCCTGGCCGAGGTTCTTGCCCATCCGCTTCTCGAGCGCCTCGAGGTGCGCGCTGACCTCGTCGCGCAGCTCCGCCGGCTCGTCACCGCTGTCGAGGTAGACCTTGCAGGCCTCGGTGGTGATCGTGAAGCCCGGAGGGACGGGCAGCCCGAGATTGGTCATCTCGGCGAGGTTGGCACCCTTGCCGCCCAGAAGATCTTTCAGATCCTTGTTGCCCTCGGTGAAGTCGTAGACGAACTTCTGGGGATCTTTGTTTTCCGACACGGGTCTCGACTCCTCGAGGACGCGGTGGCTGCCCTGACGGCGAGGAACATACCCAGATCGAAGGTGTCCCGGTACGGCCACTTGCGCGTCGTGAGGTCTCAACCACCCGTCCGCCAGCAGATCGAAAGTAACGGGCTGGTACCTCCCGAAGACGCACATCGTTCACCTCTTGAATGCATCATCACGATGAGTGCCTGGGTTTGCTTCATTCGGATACGCAAGGTAGTGGATGCTTTGATCGATCAAAGTAAACACGCCTGGCACCCAGTGCCGCCATTTGAGAAGTACAGCATCCCCGAGACCGCTCATCTGAGCCAAACGCCACTCAGGGGTGGCGAGAATCACGCTCCTTCGCGCGCTCAGATGTCACCATCCGGACGCCCGCAGGTCAACGACTGGTCATCACAGGGCTACAACTCGCTGACACAACGTAATCGGCAACCCCCGAAAAGAGAGCGGGCCCACACGTCTGCCGTCGAACGGGGCGGGAACGCTTCGGATCTTATGAGAAAAGCCCGCTCATGTGAGCGGGCTTTTCAGGGGGCACTCGGTGCCCCGGCAGAGAGAGGGCGCTCAGCCGCCCGAGGTGTCCAGCTCCGCATCGGCGCCCACGCCCGCGCAGTCGTACGGGTCCTTGAGCCAGCCGTCCGGCAACGCCACCCGGTTGTTGCCGGAGGTACGCCCCCGGGGGCCGTCCGCTCCGTCCGGCCAGGGCTGGTCCAGGTCGAGCTCCTGGAGCTGTCCGCCCAGCTCCTCCAGCGAGGAGGTGACCGCGAGCTTCCTGCGCATGTCCGAGCCGACCGCGAAGCCCTTGAGATACCAGGCCACGTGCTTGCGGAAGTCGATCACGCCCCGGCTCTCGTCGCCGATCCACTCCCCCAGCAGCGTCGCGTGGCGCAGCATGACGTCCGCGACCTGGCGCAGGACGGGCTCCTGCCTCGTCCCCGTACCTTCGAAGGCGCTGACCAGGTCACCGAAGAGCCAGGGGCGCCCCAGGCAGCCGCGGCCGACGACGACACCGTCGCAGCCCGTCTCACGCATCATCCGCAGGGCGTCGTCGGCACTCCAGATGTCGCCGTTGCCGAGGACGGGGATCTCGGGGACGTGCTCCTTGAGGCGCGCGATGGCGTCCCAGTCGGCCGTGCCGCCGTAGTGCTGGGCGGTGGTCCTGCCGTGCAGGGCGACGGCCGTGATGCCCTCCTCGACGGCGATGCGGCCCGCGTCGAGGTAGGTGGTGTGGTCGTCGTCGATGCCCTTGCGCATCTTGATGGTGACCGGGAGGTCGCCCGCCTCGGCCACGGCCTCGCGGAGGATCGCGCGGAGGAGGGGCCGCTTGTACGGGAGGGCGGAGCCACCGCCCTTGCGGGTGACCTTGGGGACGGGGCAGCCGAAGTTCAGGTCGATGTGGTCGGCGAGGTCCTCGTCGACGATCATGCGGACCGCCTTGCCGACGGTGACCGGGTCCACCCCGTAGAGCTGGATGGAGCGCGGGGTCTCGCTCGCGTCGAAGTGGATGAGCTGCATGGTCTTCTCGTTGCGCTCGACCAGCGCCCGCGTGGTGATCATCTCGCTGACGAACAGTCCCTTGCCGCCCGAGAACTCACGGCAGAGGGTGCGGAAGGGCGCGTTGGTGATGCCGGCCATGGGGGCGAGCACGACCGGCGGCTGCACGGTGTGAGGGCCGATCCGGAGCAGCGGGAGGGCAGGGGCGAGCGTGGTCATGGCCCCATTGTCCCGTACGCGGACGGCGGCGCGGAGCCCGCCCGCTCAGGCCTGGGCGAGAGGTGGGCCGGAGGCGGGTACCGCCCCCTCGGCGAGGGCCGACTCCATCAGCCGCTCCAGCCCCTGCCGGGATTCCTCGTCCGAGGGGACGTACGTCACCAGGCGCGGACCCGCCGAGGGGCCCAGCCAGAGATCGGTGTGGTCGAGCCGGAGCAGCCCCACCCGGGCGTTGCGGAAGATCTTGGTGCGGTTCGAGGGTCCGACGACCTCGTGCCGGGCCCAGATCTCACCGAATTCGGGTGAGACCGCTTCCAGCCGCGCCAGCAGTGCCTTCCAGGCGGGCTCGGCCAGGTGCTCCGCCATCGAGGCGCGGAATTTGGCGGCCATCACCCGGCGCATGCCGGGCAGGTCGACGGCGGCGGCGCGCCAGTCCTCGTTGGTGTAGGCGAGCAGCATGCAGTTGCGGTCCTCGGGGGCGACGTCGTCCAGGTCGCACAGCAGCCGACCGTAGGTGCGGTTGTAGGCGAGGATGTCGTAGCGGCTGTTCTGGATGCAGGCCGGGAAGGGCTCCAGGCGCGTGAGCATCTCCTGGAAGGCCGGGGTGACGCCGGTGCAGTCCGAGCCCGGCGCGGGGTCCACGGCCCCGGCGAGGGCGAAGAGGTGGGTGCGTTCGCTGCGGTCGAGCAGCAGCGCGCGGGCCAGGGAGTCGAGGACCTGCGGCGAGACCTGGATGTCGCGTGCCTGCTCCAGCCACGTGTACCAGGTGACGCCGACGGCCGAGAGCTGGGCGACCTCCTCGCGGCGCAGACCGGGGGTGCGCCTGCGGCGGCCGCGGGGCAGACCCACCTGCTCGGGGGTGATCCGCTCACGACGGCTGCGGAGGAAGCCGGCGAGCTCGTTCCGCCGGACGTCTGTCTCGGTCACCACGGTCGTCATGCTCCCAGCGTGCCGAACGCCCCGGCGTATTGCCAGGTGCTGTGTGTACCAGGATAAGAAGACTCTGGTACCAGGCTGAGTACCGGTCCAGAGTCTATGGCGTGAGTGAATCCCCTGTACTGACGAACGCGACCGCCACCGGCACCCCTGTGGCGCGCTACGACCACCCCGCGCCGGTGCTCGGCGGGCTCGGGCTGTTCACCGTGCTGCTCGGCGCGGCACTGCCGCTCATCGACTTCTTCATCGTGAACGTCGCGCTGCCCACCATCGACCACGACCTGGCCGCAGGCCCCGCCCTGCTCGAACTCGTCGTCGCCGGCTACGGCCTCTCCTACGCCGTGCTGCTCGTCCTCGGCGGGCGCCTCGGCGACATGGCCGGACGGCGCAGGCTCTTCCTCATCGGGATGGCCGCCTTCGGCCTCACCTCCCTCGCCTGCGGGCTGGCCCCGGACGCCTGGACCCTCGTGGGGGCACGGGTGGCGCAGGGCGCCGCGGCGGCGCTGATGCTGCCGCAGGTGCTCGCCACCATCCAGTCGTCCACGGCCGGGCACCGCAGGGCGCGGGCCATGAGCCTGTACGGGGCGACCGCCGGTCTCTCCATGGTCGCCGGCCAGATCCTCGGGGGCGTCCTGGTCTCCGCCGCTCCGCTGTCGTCGGTCTTCGGCGAGAGCGCGGGCTGGCGGTCGGTGTTCCTGGTGAACGTCCCGGTGGCGGTCGTGGGGCTGTTCCTGGCCGCCCGCTCGGTGCCGGAGAGCCGCTCGGACCGGCCCGCCCCCGTCGACGTACCGGGCACGCTCCTGCTGGCCCTCTCCCTGGTGACGCTGCTCGCCCCGCTGACGGAGGGGCGGGCGGCGGGCTGGCCCCTGTGGACCTGGGTTTCGCTGGGCCTGTTCCCGTTCGCCGCGGTGGCCTTCTACCGGGTCGAACGGCGGGCCGACGCGCAGGGGAGGACACCGCTGGTGCCGCCGAGCCTGCTGCGGCTGGATTCGCTGCGACGCGGCCTCGCCCTGGTGGTGCCGTTCTCGATCGGCTTCGGCGGTTTCATGTTCGTGATCGCGGTCGCCCTCCAGCAGGGTCTGGAGATGGGACCGGCCGCGGCGGGACTGTCCCTGGCGCCGATGGCCGCCGCCTTCTTCGCGGCCTCGCTGGCGGGCCCCCGTCTGGTACGGCGCTTCGGCAGCCGGGTCGTGACGGCCGGCGGGCTGATCCAGGGCGTGGGCGTCACGGTGCTGGCGCTGACCGTGTGGCGCGGCTGGCCGGACCTCGGGCTGCTGGGGCTGCTGCCGGGCGTCGCGGTCGCGGGGCTCGGGCAGGGGCTGCAACTGCCCGTCCTGATCCGGATCGTGCTGTCCGACGTACCGGCCGAGCGGGCCGGGGTGGGCGGCGGCGTGATGACGACGACCCAGCAGGCGGCTCTGGCGCTCGGGGTCGCCACGCTCGGCACGCTGTTCCTCGCGCTGGCACCGGGCGGGATGCGGGACGCACTGATCGTGACGCTGCTGGTGCAGCTGGCGGCCGTCGTCCTGACGACCCTGCTGAGCCTGCGGCTGCCTCGCGCTGTGGGGTGAGTGGGACGGACACGGGCCCGGATCACGAGGTGATCCGGGCCCGTGTCGTACGGGTGGTGCGAGGAGGTCAGCTCCCGGCCGGTGCGTCCTGCGCCGGTGCGGCCTCAGCGGCGGCGGCGCGCTCACGCATCTTGCGCACCAGCTCCTGCTTCTTGTCCTCGGCGACCTTGCGGTCGTTGTCGCGCGCGGGGCCCGCGCCCTGCTGTTCGGCGCGGGACAGCTTCTTGCGCTGTCCGCCCACGCCGAGGAGGTTGTTGCGGCTCTTGGCCACGGGGTTCTCCCATTCTTGAGTTGAGGAAGTGAGGATGACGTGTCGTGTATCGATCCGATGGGCGACGGGCGGTCGGGCCCGTCGCGCGCTCACTCGTAGATCTGGAAGAACGAAGACATAGCGAAAAGGTACCCCGGCCGGAGGGGCGCCTCATCCAGTTTTTTCGGCCACGCCCCGGCGCCGGCTCAGGCGGTCGGGTCGACCGTGGCCTGGTGGGCCTCGGTCAGGTGCTCCTCGGCCTTCAGCCAGGGCAGGAACTGCGCCCCCTTGCGCCATCCGCAGGTGTCACAGGTCAGCTGCCGCTGCATCCCCGACTTCCTTACGTGGACGACGTGTTCACGGCCGTGCTGGTCCCATCTGCTGACCTTGCTCGTGGTCATGGACGGCATCCTTGGCCTCCCTGTGGACGAGTGCGCCCAGTGTGCACGAAGCCCCCGGTTCCGCG
>NZ_JBHWZS010000370.1:0-7920 GCF_042728155.1 Streptomyces sp. NPDC060209 | reverse complement strand
CGCACGCACAGCCGTGCGTCGCCTGTGGGGGAAACGCCGCGGGAGCCACGCCGGTTCCGCCGAGTGCGCGGCCCCGGAGCGAACGGCCGAAAACATGCCCCCGGACCGGTCCGTCACGCGGTACGGCGCCCGCGGTTTCGGCCAGCCCCTGCCCGGAACCCGCTGCCACTCGGCAGCAGATCGACACGCCCGTCGACGACACCATGACGGCGATGCGAACCCCCGGCACGCATCTGGCCGCTGTCACAGGTGCCACAGGCGACAAGGGCACCGTCCGCCGGTGAGCGTGTGCTCCGGCTGCCGACGGCTTTCCGGATGCATCTCATAGCCCAAGGTGAGAAAGGGTTGGTCATGGCCGCGGGCTGGGTGCCGTATACCCGGTTCCGCCGATCAGGCAGGTGACCTTGCCTGTCCGGACCGGCCGTTTACTTGTCGCCCACGACTGTGAAACAGCACCGATATACATCCCGCCTAACGTCCATCAACGGCTTACGAGATGAGGGGTGCGGCAGATGTGGACGAACCGGCGGTCGTTTCTGGGACTCGCGGCGACAGCAGGGGCAGGGGCATTGGTCTCTTCCGGAGGACAGCCGGCGGTCGCGGCGACCGGAGCCGGCAGGAGGCCGGCACCGGACACCCGTTCGCCCGGGGAGCCCGATCCCACGGTGTGGAGAGAGTTCGGCGACCCGCTGGTCCCCGCGACGGGATTCGGTCCGCTGGCCGGACTGACCGTGGCCGTCAAGGACCTGTTCGCCGTCGAGGGGCATCGGGTGGGCGCGGGCAATCCCGCCTGGCTGGCCGGGAGTCGCCCGGAGACCACCACCGCTTCGGCGGTTGCGGCGTTGCTCGCGGCGGGCGCCGCCGTTGCCGGGATTGCCCGTACCGATGAGTTCGCGTACAGCCTGGCGGGCACGAACGGCCACTATGGTACGCCGCCCAACCCGGCGGCCCCGGAGCGTATTTCGGGCGGCTCGACCTCCGGTCCCGCCAGTGCCGTCGCACTGGGTCAGGCCGATATCGGTCTCGGCACCGACACCGGAGGCTCGATCCGCATCCCCTCCTCCTACCAGGGCCTTTACGGAATGCGCCCGAGCCACGGCGCGGTGTCCACCAAGGGGCTGCTACCGCTGGCGCAGTCCTTCGACACGGTCGGCTGGATCACCCGTGACGCCAGGGCACTGCGCGCCGCAGGGCGGGTTCTGCTGCCCCGCGGCGCCGGCCCGGCTCCGTCGGGTGCCGTGCTCGCGCAGGAGATCATCGACGTGGCCTCGCCGGAGGTCGCCGCCTCGGTGCGCCGGGCGGTGGCCGGCTGGCGCGCCGCCGGGCTGCCGCGCGTCCGGGGCGTACGGTTCGACGCCGGCGAGCTGCCCGGCTGGGTGCGCGCCTTCCAGGCCAAGCAGGGCGTGGAGGCCTGGCGCCAGTGGGGGCCGTGGGTCTCGCGGCACTGGGAGTCCCTCAACCCGGATGTCAGGTCCCGGTTCGAGACCGCGTCGAAGTACACCCCGGACGATCTCGCCGCGGCCGAGCGGGTCCTGCGCGAGGCGCGCGCCCGCGTCGACGACCTGCTCGGTGACCGGGTACTCATCGTGCCGTCCGCCTCCTCGGTGGCTCCCACCCGTGAGGAGGCCGCACTCGGCGGCCCTGTCATCGAGCAGGCCAGGGCCCAGACCTTCCAGCTCACCTGCCTCGCCGGCCTCACGGGCCGTTGCGCTGTCAGCATCCCCGTCCGCAGTCGCACCGCCCCCGTGGGCCTGTGCCTGGTGGGCCCGCGCGGAAGCGACCGCCACCTTCTTGACCTCGCGGTCCGCGTGGAGGCGGCTGGGGTGTGAGCCTCCACGCCTGCGGGCGCCGTGTCTCCCAGCTCCCGGGCGCGGCGAGGGGGCGGCCGGGGTGCGGCGGGCGGGGTGCGGCGGGCGGGCCGGTGCCGCCCCGCGACTGGTTCCGTTATCCCACATTCTGGACGATACCTAACCGACCTGTGAGATGCATGAGATCGTTTCGGCGCCCGCACCGGTCGCGCGGCCTTGCCACGAGGGGACCTGCGCCGCCGTGCGGGACCGTCGGCCCTCCAAGTCGACGGCCGCACTCCGCACTCGTGGGAAAGTCCCAGAGATGTACGCTCCCACTGACGAGCCCGCCCAGGCCCCGTCGCAGTCCCCGGCCGAGGCCGCGCCCGCCAACTCGCGCTCCCGCGTCCTGATCGCCAGCCTCATCGGCACGACGATCGAGTTCTACGACTTCTACGTCTACGCAACCGCCGCGGTCCTGGTCTTCCCGAAGCTCTTCTTCCCGAGCAGCGACGCGACCACGGCCCTGCTCTCCTCCTTCGCGGTCTTCGGCGCGGCGATGGTCGCCCGCCCGATCGGCGCGATCGTCTTCGGCCACCTCGGCGACCGCCTCGGCCGCAAGGGCACCCTGGTGGCCTCGCTGCTCACGATGGGCATCGCCACCTTCCTGATCGGCGTTCTGCCGACGTACGCGCAAGCCGGCTGGGTCGCCACGGCGCTGCTGGTGCTTATGCGGCTCGCCCAGGGCTTCGCGCTCGGCGGCGAGTGGAGCGGCGCGGCCCTGGTCGCCACCGAGAACGCACCCGCCGGGAAGCGCGCACTGTGGGGCACGTTCCCGCAGCTGGGCGCCCCGCTCGGGTTCATCATCGGCAATGGCCTCTTCCTGATCATCGGCGCGCTGCTGCCCTCAGCGGCGGGCGCCGACCCCTCGCAGCCCTCCGACGCCTTCCAAAGCTGGGGCTGGCGGATCCCGTTCCTGTTCTCGGCTGTCATGGTCGCGATCGGTCTGTGGGTGCGCATGCGCCTGGTCGAGTCGCAGGTCTTCGCGAAGACGCAGGAGACCGGCAAGGTCCGCAAGCTGCCGCTGGCCACCGTCTTCCGCCACCACTGGAAGCAGCTGGTCCTCGGCAGCTTCGCGATGCTGGCGACGTACGTCCTCTTCTATCTGATGACGACGTTCTCGCTGAGCTACGGCCGCACCGCCGAGGACGCGGACGTCCCGGGACTCGGCTACAGCTACACCACGTTCGTCCTGATGATGATCTTCGGCGTGCTGTTCTTCGCCGCGTTCACCCTGATCTCCGGCCCGCTCGCGGACAAGTACGGCCGCCGCAAGACCCTCGCCTGGGTCACGGCCGGCATCATCGTCTTCGGCCTGGTCTGGGTGCCGCTGATCAACCTGGGCACGCTCGGCGTGGTCCTGTGGCTGGTCCTCGGCTTCACCCTGATGGGCACGACGTTCGGCCCGATGGGCGCGATGCTCCCGGAGCTCTTCCCCACCAGCGTCCGCTACACCGGCTCCGGCATCGCCTACAACGTCAGTTCCATCCTCGGCGCGGCCGTCGCCCCGTTCGTCGCGGTCGCCCTCTGGGAGGCCGGCGACGGCTCCCCGTGGCTGGTCGGCGTCTACCTCTCCGTGATGGCCGTCCTCACCCTGACCGCCCTCCTCATCGGCAAGGAGACGAAGGACGTCGCCCTGGACGAGGGCGAGGTCCCGGCGGCCCCCGCCCGGACCGAGGCCCCGTCCGCCTGACGCGGACCTGGTGCCGCGGCAGGCAACGTCTTTCCGTGAAGGAGCGACGTCCGGTGCGTGCTGTCGGAGTGCCGGCCGGAGGCCCTCGTACTGGACGTACTTGGGCCTTCGGCCGGTGCGGCGAGAGTGCGTGCCGGGTGTCGAACGTCGCCCGCCACGGCACCAGCTCATCTGGAAGCCGATTTTTGTGGTGCATGGCCACCGTCCCGAGCCGCATTGACGCCCTGGCAACCGAAATCAGTGAGAGCGCCTGATCCGCAAGGCGCTACACGACGTCCTGTCCGCCCGCATGACCACCGCAGTCGGCTTACGGAACGACGGCCCGAGGCGCCGGCAGCCCCGCACTCGATAACGGGGGCGATTCTCCGGGAGACAGCCCTGCCCAACTCGACCGCGGCACTCGTCCCCGCGGGCGCGGGGTCGACTGGCCAAGGCGGACCGAGGCTATACCGGACCGCGGAGCATCAGGCGATCCGCTTGGTACGGCGTCAGAAGCGTCGGCCCGGGAAGGCGACTCACCCTGCCCGCCCGACGCCCCTCCGGCCGCCGGCTCCGCGAGGTTTCGACGAAACCGCCGGGGCTACCTCCGGGCTCCTCCCGCGATCAGCGGATGCAGTCCGTGCACGCCGCAGAGGCAAGCGCACGGGCGGTCAACAATGTCCGCTCCGCTCAAGGTTCCACCTCCAGGCGCAGGCCTCAGCGGCGGAACCGGGACGGCGGCCAACGACATGAACATTCGGACCCTCCCGCTCCGGCAAGCTCAAGCAGTGGCGCGGCCTGGCCACCGGCTACGACAAGAGCGCCACCGTCCACCGGGCCGGACTCCACCTCGCCGCCGTCTTCATCTGGTCAGCGAGACGATCCGAAAGGGGGCGCCCAGCGATGCACGGTCGCAGCGACTTGCTCAGTCGTCGAACCACACGACGAGGCACACGTTGTCGTCAACAGGGCGTAGGGCGCTCCACAAGGTGCTGTGGATCCACCGAACGGTGGAGGCGCGAATCCCGAGCTCAGACGCTGCGGTCGATGTGGCGGGGTGCGGTGCGCCCGTAACTTCGCGGTATGACCGCATTGGAAGTACGAAATCTGCACAAGCGCTACGGGCAGCACGTTGCCGTCGACGACGTCTCTTTCACCGTTGAAGAGGGGGAGATCTTCGGCATGCGGTTTGTCCCGCATGCCCACCTCCAGTGATTGCACGGTGCCATCACCAAGCTTAAGGGCTGTCCCGTAACACCCGGCGGGCGCACGACGACAGCTACGGCACCTCGCCGCGTTGTCGGGTCGCCCGAATACGCCCGGTACGAGGACGCCCCTCCGCCTTGCGATGCACCGCATCCGACGCCGCGCGCTGATCCACCGGGCATTACGGGACAGCCCTTAAGCTCGCCTACGGCTAGTGATTGCAATTCGCAATCACATCGCTTCGACGGCAGGAGTCCGTGCAATGTCCCGCGTGAGGGTCCACAACTTCTCCATCTCTATCGACGGATTCGCCACTGGTGAAGGGCAGAGTCTCGACACCCCGTTCGGCCACGCCGGCACGCGGCTCCATGAGTGGTTCTTCCCGACCAGGACCTTCCAGCAGATGCTGGGCAAGCCGGATGGGAGCACTGGGGTCGATGACGCCATCGCCGGCACCTGGGATGTCGGCATCGGAGCGGAGATCATGGGCCGCAACAAGTTCAGCCCCCAGCGCGGGCCCTGGGAGAACCACGACTGGAACGGCTGGTGGGGGCCCAATCCGCCGTTCCACACCCCGGTGTTCGTCCTGACCCACCACCCCCGCCCCTCGGTGGAGATGGAGGGCGGCACCACATTCCACTTCATCGACGCCACCCCGCAGGAGGCACTCCGTCAGGCGCGCGAGGCCGCAGGCGACTTGGACGTGAGGATCGGTGGCGGGCCGACCACGATCCGCGAGTTCCTCGTCGAGGACCTCATCGATCATCTGCACATCGCCGTCGTCCCGATCGTTCTGGGCCGTGGCGAGCGCCTGTGGGACGGACTCGAAGGACTCGAGAAGCGCTTCCAGGCCGAGTCCGTGACAAGCCCCAGCGGCGTCACGCACATGACCTTCACCCGGCCGTAGCGACCGCCCGCACAGGCGGCGATCGGCCTCGGTCTCCCACCCCGCACGCTCCGAAGGCAGACAGGGCGAACACCACCTCCAGGGGCGCGCCACGTTCGCCATATGCACGGCCGGCCAGGGCGCGCCGCTGCTCCTGATCGGCAGCGCCTTCAACGACCGCGCGACCGTGGCCGGGCTTGCCAACATGATGGCATCGCAGGCACAGGATCTCCGGTGGTCACAGAGCGTCCCGACTCCGTGATCACGGAACCTGTGCTTGCCCCGTCTGCCGATGGCCCCCGCCCGTGCCTATCGGCGTGGCCTCTCGACGGCGGTTCCTAACCCCTGTATGTCTCCAGCAGCCTCAGCCAGACCTCGCTGATCGTCGGGTAGGCCGGTACCGCGTGCCAGAGTCGCTCGATGGGGACCTCACCGGCCACGGCGACCGTCGCCGAGTGCAGCAGTTCACCGATGCCCGGTCCGACGAACGTGACGCCGAGCAGGATCTCGCGGTCCAGGTCGACGACCATCCTGGCCCGGCCCTTGAACCCCTGCGCGTACAGGCCGGAACCGGCGACCGAGGCCAGGTCGTAGTCGACAGCGCGGACCCGGTGGCCGGCCGCCTCCGCCTCGGCGAGCGTGAGGCCGACCGAAGCCGCCTCCGGGTCCGTGAACACGACCTGCGGGACGGCCGCGTGGTCGGCGGTGGCCGCGTGCGCGCCCCAGGGGTCCGTCTCCAGCAGGGGGGTTTCCTGGGCACGGGCCGCGATCGCGGCTCCCGCGATGCGTGCCTGGTACTTGCCCTGGTGGGTCAGGAGCGCGCGGTGGTTGACGTCGCCGACCGCGTACAGCCAGTCGCTGCCCTCCACGAGGCAGCTGTCGTCGACGGCGAGCCAGGATCCGGGCTCGAGCCCCACCGTGTCGAGGCCGAGGTCGTCCGTGCGCGGGGCCCGGCCGGTGGCGAAGAGGATCTCGTCGGCCTCCAGCCGTTCCCCGTTGTCCAGTTCGACGGTGACCGGCCCGTCGTGGCCGGCCCTGCGCACTCCGGTGGCCGAGACCCCGGTCAGGATCCGCGCGCCGGCTTCGGTCAGTGCCTCGGCGACCAGGTCACCGGCGAAAGTCTCCATCTTGGGGAGCAGTTGCCCGCCGCGGATCAGCATCGTCACCTCGGCGCCGAGTCCCTGCCAGACGGTCGCCATCTCAACCCCGACCACTCCCCCGCCGACGACGACGAGCCGGCCCGGCACCTCCTTGGCGCTGGTCGCCTCGCGGCTGGTCCACGGCCGGACGTCCGCGATGCCGGGCAGGGCGGGGACGACGGCCCGGCTCCCGGTGCAGACGGCGACGGCGTGCCGCGCGGTGAGGTGCTGCTCCGACCCGTCGGCGTCCGTGACGGACACCTGCCGGACTCCGGTCAGCCTGCCCTTGCCGCGGTAGATGTCCGCGCCGATGCTGTCCAGCCAGCCGACCTGACCGTCGTCCTTCCAGTGTGACGTCTGCTCGTCACGGTGGGCGAGGACGGCGTCCGCGTCGAGCGGCCCCTGCACCGCGCCGCTCAGCCCGGGGACGCGGCGCGCGTCGGCGCGTGCGACGACCGGGCGCAGCAGTGCCTTGCTGGGCATGCACGCCCAGTAGGAACACTCACCGCCGATGAGTTCGGACTCGATCACCGCGGTGCTCAGTCCGGCGGCCCTGGCACGGTCCGCCACGTTCTCGCCCACCGGGCCGGCCCCGATGACGACGACGTCATATTCACTGCTCCGCGCACCATCAACATCAGTCATGGGAACAGTGTCCTCGTGGGTGTGCGCCGCGGCCACATGGGCAGGCGGAATACCGCAAGAGACGTCACCGTTGTGCCGGACAGGTTCGAGCGGTCCCAGGAAGAGGTAAGAGAGTATGAGCACCGTAGAGCTCACCAAGGAAAACTTCGATCAGGTCGTGAGCGACAACGAATTTCTGCTGATCGACTTCTGGGCTTCCTGGTGCGGTCCGTGCCGGCAGTTCGCCCCGGTCTACGACTCTGCGTCCGAGCGCCACCCCGACCTGGTCTTCGCCAAGGTCGACACGGAAGCGCAGCAGGAGCTGGCGGCCGCGTTCGAGATCCGGTCCATTCCCACGCTGATGATCGTCCGCGACAACGTGGCGGTCTTCTCGCAGCCCGGGGCGCTCCCCGAGGCGGCGCTGGAGGACGTCATCGGCCAGGCGCGCAACCTGGACATGGACGAGGTACGCAAGTCCGTCGAGGAGCAGAAGCAGACGCAGCAGGAGCAGGAGCAGCAGTAGTCCCTGCGGATGTGCGGCAGACG
>NZ_JBHWZS010000369.1:0-7922 GCF_042728155.1 Streptomyces sp. NPDC060209 | reverse complement strand
CCGTACCTCCGTCAGCCGCCCAGCTTCGCGGCCAGCTCCCCCGCGTCCGTCGTCGGCGCGTCGCACACGAAGTGCCGGCAGACGTACGCGGTCGGCTCGCCGCCCACCAGCGGCCGGTCCACCAGCAGCGGGAACTCGCTGCCCGCGTCCGGCCCCTCACCGGCCGCGACGACCGCCCCGGGCGCCCGCCCCAGCAGGGCCGTGCGGTGCAGCTCCCCGGCGACCGGTCCGGCCACCGCGACCTCCCGCGGGCCGTCCAGCAGCGCTTCGGCGACCGCCAGCCCCCAGCCGATGAACCGGGGCGCCTTCGGGCCGAGCGCCCCGACGATCCCGAGGGCGCCCTCGGCCGCCGTGCGGTGCGCCTCGGAGCCGGTGTGCGCGGCGTAGGAGAGCAGCGCGCCCGCGGCAGCGGTCCAGCCGGCCGGGGTGGCGTTGTCGGTGGGGTCCTGGGGGCGCCGGATCAGCCGCTCCGCGTCGTCGGCGGTGTCGAACAGCTGGCCGTTCTCCCCGGTGAAGTGCTGCAGCACGATGTCCAGCAGGAAGCCCGCGAACTCCAGCCAGGTGCCCTCCCCGGTGACGGAGGCGAGGGCGAGGAACCCTTCGGCGACGTCGCCGTAGTCCTCCAGGACTCCGGAGTTGTCCCCGGCCCGCCCGTCCTTCGACGTGCGGCAGAGCCGGGCGACGTCACCCATGTGCACCCGTACCAGCAGGTCGGCGGCCTCGGTGGCCCGCTCGACCAGATCCGGGCGGTCGAAGTACGCCCCGGTCTCGGCGAGCGCGGCGATCGCCAGCCCGTTCCAGGCGGCGACGATCTTGTCGTCCCGCTCGGGACGCGCCCGCAGCTCGCGCGCGGCGAGCAGCCGGGCGCGTACACCGTCGACGCGCGAGGCGTCGGCGTCCTCCGTCTCACCGGCCCGCACGAGCCGCAGGACGGAGGAGCCCTCCTCGAAGGTGCCCTCCTCGGTCACCCCGAAGTACTCGGCGGCGAAGACGGCGTCCTCCTCGCCCAGCACCTCGCGCAGCTGCGCGGGCGTCCAGACGTAGAAGGCGCCCTCGACGTGGCGCCCCTGCGCGTCCTCGCTGTCGGCGTCCAGCGCGGAGGCGAAACCGCCCTCGGTGGTCCGCAGCTCGCGCACCATGAAGTCGGCCGTCTCCAGGGCCACCCGGCGGGCCAGGTCCGAGCCGGTGGTCCGCCACAGATGGGCGTACACGCGGCACAGCAGCGCGTTGTCGTAGAGCATCTTCTCGAAGTGCGGGACGACCCACTCCCGGTCCACCGAGTAGCGGGCGAAGCCGCCGCCGAGCTGGTCGTAGATCCCGCCGCGCGCCATGGCCGCACAGCTGTCGGCGGCCATCTGCAGGGCGCCCTCGGCACCCGTACGGGCGTAGTGGCGCAGCAGGAACTCGATGGCCATGGACGGCGGGAACTTGGGCGCGCCGGCGAAACCGCCGTGCTTCTCGTCGTAGTCACGTGTGAGCCGCAGCAGGGCCTGTGCCAGCTCGGGTTCGCCCGGCAGGCCCCCCTCCCCGGTGGTCAGGGAGCGGCCGGCGAGGTCGCGGACGATGCGCCCGGCCACCTCCGCGACCTCGTCGCGCCGGTCCGTCCAGGCGGCTACGACCCCTTCGAGCACCTGCTGGAAGGAGGGCATGCCGTGGCGGGGCTCGGGCGGGAAGTACGTGCCGAAGTAGAAGGGCTCGGCCTCGGCGGTCAGGAAGACGGTCATCGGCCAGCCGCCCTGGCCGGTCGCGGCCTGCACGGCCTCCATGTACACGGCATCGACGTCGGGCCGCTCCTCGCGGTCGACCTTCACCGGGACGAAGTGCGCGTTGAGGTAGTCGGCGACGGACGCGTCCTCGAACGACTCGTGTGCCATCACATGGCACCAGTGACAACTGGCGTAGCCGACGCTGAGCAGCACGGGAACGCCGCGCCGGCGGGCCTCCTCGAACGCCTCGGGCGACCACGGCCACCAGTCGACGGGATTGTCGGCGTGCTGGAGCAGGTACGGGGAAGTGGTCTGCGCGAGTCGGTTGGCCATACCCCAATCCTCGCGCACACCGATCCCCCGCCGGTTGATCGCCTCGCTCTCTCGCGCTGACGGGCCGTACGCAGGACACTGGAAGCTTGTGACAGCCGGACGGATCGAAGTCGCTGGAACCTAGGGGGACGCATGCGGGACAGCCATCGGGCGGAAGCCGAACGGCTGTTGGTACGTGCCGTGGAGGAAGAGGCGCGGCGGACGGGAGGCCGGACGGACTCCGGCGTACTGCTGGCGCGTGCGCGGGGCGCGCTCGACACCATGGCTACGGGCGCGGCCGACGAGTACGCCGCCTACACCCGGGCGCTGGACGCAGCGGGGGCGGGCCAGCAGCCTCTGTCGGCACGATTCAGCAGGGCGACGCTGGGAACACCGCTGCTGGTGACGGGCGTTGCCGCCGCGGCGGCGTTCGGAGCGGACCTGGCGCTCGGCACCGCGACCGGCCTCGCCCTCGGCGCGGGCGCGGTCGTCGCCGTGGCGGGGACGACGGCGACGATGGCCCGGGTGACCGCCTCGCACTGGCCCGCCGCACACCGCAGGGCGGGCGAGCGGAACCAGCCGGGCGGCCCCGAGCAACTGCGGCTGGAGTGGCTGACGGCGCTGGAGGTACGGGGCATCCGCCCGTTCCTCGACCAGCAGCGCATGCTGACCGCCTCCGCGCGCCCGCCGAAGAAGGCGAGCGCGTCCGTGGTGGCGCAGCTGCGCGGCGGCGACCGCAGCGCGGCCGCCCGCACCCGCTCACTCCTCGAACAGTCCTTCGGTCATCTGCCCGCCGCGGACGGCCCGTTCACGGGCCGCCGCAGTGAACTGGCCCAGATCGCCCAGTGGGTGCACGCGGCCCGCGCCGCGACCGAGACCAGGCCGACCGTGGTCGTCCTGCACGGCACCCCGGGCTCCGGGCGCACCACACTCGCCGTACGGGCGGCACACGCGCTCAAGGACCAGTTCCGCGGGGCGTGCGTGGTCGACCTGCGCGGCGACGTGGCCGGCGAGGCCCCGCTGCCGACCCGGGACGCCCTGCTGCACCTGCTCAACCGGCTGGGGGCGCCGCGCGAGCAGCTGCTCTTCCGGGAGAGGTCCTCCGCCGAACAGCAGGTACGGCGCCTGAGCGAGCTCTATCACCAGCATCTGGCGGGAACGCCCGTCACGATCGTCCTGGACGACGCCACCGACGCCGCCCAGGTCCGCACGCTCGTGCCCGAGCGCTCCGACAGCCTGGTCCTCGTCACCGCCCGTGAGCCCCTCGAACTGCCCGACGACATCCCGGCGAGGGTGTACCACCTGCCCGTGGGCGGTCTGGACGCGGCCGGCGCCGAGGAGCTGCTGCGCGAGTCCGCCGAGGACGAGGAGGGCGGCCCGTACGACTACCCCTCGACCGACGCCGTCGTCGGGCTGTGCGGCGCGCTGCCGCTCGCCCTGCGCGTCGTGGGCTCCTCCCTCGGCGCGCGCACCCGGGCCGAGCTCGCGGCCGCCCTCGGGGCGTACGGTCCGGTGGCACCGGTCGAGCGTGCCCTGTGGCTGCGCTACACCGATCAGTCCGAGCCTGCCCGCCGGCTGCTGCGGCGGCTCGCCCTCGCCGGACGCTCCAGCCTCGGGGCGGCCGCGGCGGCGTCGCTGCTGTCCTCCGACGAGCAGGAGGCAGGCCGCCTGCTGGAGTCCCTGGCCCGGGCCGGGCTCCTGGTCCATGTGCGGGGCGCGCGCTACCGGCTGCACGACCTCGTACGGGACTTCGCCCTGGCCCGGCTGCTCGACGAGGAACCGGCGGCCGACCGTACGGCCGCCCAGGAACGCCTCATCCAGAACTACGCGGAGCTCGCCGACGCGGTGATCCGCATGGTGGACGGCAAGATGTCCACCCGCGCCGGGCAGTTCGGCTCTCACGGCTTCAGCTCGCTGGACGCCGCCCTGCGCTGGCTGGACGACGAGTCGAGCTTCATCACCTCGGCGCTGCGGCACACGGAGGGCGTCGACCAGGGAGCCGTGCTCCATCTGCTGGGCGCCCTGTGCGACTACTGCCTGCTGCGCGGCGACCTCTACCGGCTCGGCGAAATCAGCGAGCTGACGCGCGCCGTCGACCAGGGGCTCCTGGAGCGGTCGGTCCAGTGGCGTACGGGCATCGCGGCCCGGCAGCTCGGGGAGCTCGACAAGGCCCGCACCACCCTGTCCTCCGTCGTCGGCCTCTACCGCGAGGCGCAGAACGACGCGGGCGCCGCCCTCGCGCTCTGCTCGCTCGGCATCACCCTGCACCACCAGGGCAATCTCACGGAGGCCTCGGCGCGGCTGCGGGAGGCGCTCGCCCTGCAGGCGTCACCGGAGCAGGCCGAGGACCGGGCCTGGTCCCTGCACGCCCTGGCCGCCGTCGAACGCGACCGGGCCAATCTCGCCGAGGCCCTGACCCTGCTGGACACCGCGCTCGTCCTGCACCGCGAGGGCGAGTCGCTGCACGGCGAGGCCTGGTCGCACTTCCAGCTCGGCCAGGTCTGCCTGCGGATGGGCGAGGTCGCCAGAGCCGAGGAGGAGCTGTCCACCGCACTGGACCTGTACGGCCGCACCCGGGACGAGCGCGGGGAGGCCTGGGCGCTGACCCAGCTGGCCCGGGCCCGGCTGCTGGACGGCGACCCCGCTCCTGCGGTGGAGCAGCTGCGCGGGGCTCTCGCCCGGCACCGGGGCAACGAGGACGCGCGGGGCGAGGCCTGGACGCGCTACTACCTGGGGCAGGCGCTGGAGGAGGACGGCGACACCGATCAGGCGGTACGGGAGCTGGAGCGGGCCCGCACGATGTTCTCCCGGATGCGGGACGTGTACGGGCTGGCGTGCGCCCGCCACCACTCGGGCCGCGTCACCCGTGACCAGCGGGCCGCGCAGACGGGCAACCTGCGCAACTCCGGCTTCGCGCGTCAGCTCCTGGTGGACGCCCGTGCCGACTTCCGCCGGATCGGGGTGGCCCACGGCGAGGCGTGGACCTGCCTGGAGCTGGCCCTGATCGACGGCGGGAACAACCGTGCGGCGCAGGCGCTGGAGCTCTGCGGCGAGGCGGTCGCCCTGTTCGCCTCGTACGGCGACGTCCGGGGCGGCGACTGGGCGGCCTTCCTGCGGTGCACGCTGCTGCCGTACGCCTCACCGGGCGGCAGTGAGGTGGGCACGGCGGTGGCCCAGCAGGAGCTCGCGGACCTGCTGGAGACCGCCCACCCGCTGCGGGACGCCAAACTGGAGGACTGCGCGGACGCCTTCCGGGTGGTCCTGAACCGCGGAGTGGACCTGGACGACGGCTGGCAGGCATGGCGCCTCGGCCTGACGCCGTCCCGGCACGCCCGCGAGGTCATGGGGGTACCGGTGGGCGTACGGCCCTGAGGCGGGGCCGCGCACGACGTGGGCCTGCGGCTCCGTTGGAGCCGTGGAGGCGCCTCGCCGGGCGGGGCCGGCGCCCGGCCCCGCCGCGTCAGCCCTTGCCCGGCGCGGTCGCCTTCGCCGTGCCGGAGGTGGCCGCCTCCGCCTTCCCGTCGGTGCCCGTGGGCGCCGCCGCCGGGTCGGGGGCCTCCTCGAAGTCGACCTTGCCCATGTGGCGGTTCATCGACTTCATCAGGAACCACACGCCGACGGCGAGTGCCGCGAAGACGAGGAAGCCGAGGACGCCGGGAGTCACCTTGTTCTTGTCGAGCTCATCGGCGGCGAGCGGAACGAGCTGCGTCAGTGCCTGGGTCGCGTACATATCAGGCATTGTCGCGGATGCCCGCGAAGAGGTCGCTCTCGGGGAGGGAGGTATCGACCAGAGACTTGGCGAGCTCGTACTCCTCGGTGGGCCAGACCTCCCGCTGGACGTCCATCGGGACGCGGAACCAGCCGCCGTCCGGATCGATCTGCGTCGCGTGCGCGATCAGCGCCTTGTCGCGGATCTCGAAGAACTCGTCGCACGGGATGTGCGTGGTCAGCGTGCGTTCGGCGCGCTCGAACTCCTTCCAGCGCTCCAGCCACTCGCCGTACGGGGACTCCAGCCCACGGGCGAGGAGAGCCTCGTGCAGGGCGACCGTGCGCGGCTTGTTGAAGCCCTGGTTGTAGTAGAGCTTCCGCGGCCGCCAGGCCGGGCCGAATTCCGCCTCGGGGAACCTCTCGGTGTCCGCGGCACCCTCGAACGCGATCATCGAGATCGTGTGGGTCTTGATGTGGTCGGGGTGCGGATACCCGCCGTTCTCGTCGTAGGTGGTGATCACCTGCGGCCGGAACGCCCGGATCTTCGCGACGAGACGCCCCGCCGCCGTCTCGTCGTCCTCCAGTGCGAAGCAGCCCTCGGGCAGCGGAGGCAGCGGGTCGCCCTCGGGCAGACCCGAGTCGACGAAGCCGAGCCACTCCTGCTTGACGCCCAGGATCTCCCGGGCCTCGTCCATCTCCTTCTTGCGCACCTCGTGGATGTTCGCCTCGATGTACGCGTCCCCCTGGAGCTTCGGGTTCAGGATGGATCCCCGTTCGCCCCCTGTGCAGGTGACGACCAGGACGTCCACCCCCTCGGACACGTACTTGGCCATGGTGGCCGCGCCCTTGCTCGACTCGTCGTCGGGGTGGGCGTGAACGGCCATCAGTCTCAGCTGCTCGGTCAAGACTCGGTCCTCAGTGATTGGTCGCAGTGGTCGGCTTCTATAGTGACTGAACCGGGGGGTGGAAAATTCCTCGATCCCCGGTACGGGAGGAACGATCATGGCAGCGGTTCGCGAGGCCTTGCCCGAGGGGCGCTACGGCCGGTCGGCGGATCAACGCGCGGACCGCAAGCTGAAGATCATCGGCTCGGTGCTGGGTGTGGCCTTCCTCGCCGTGATCGGCTGGTTCGGCTACGACTACGTGGCCAACTCGGACGTCAGCGCCGAACTCATCAAGTCCAAGATCGTCTCGGACAGCCGCGCCGAGGCCCACCTCGAGGTCCGCAAGGACCGGGACGCCGACGGGCACTGCACGCTCCGCGCTCTCAGCGAGGAAGGTGCGGAGGTCGGCCGGGCGGACTTCCGGTTCGACGAGCGCTCCGAGCGGATCGACGAGGTCGTCTCGCTGCGCACCACCTCCCGGGCGACCGCGGTGGAGCTGCAGGGGTGCACCGCCGGCGGCTGACCGCACCGGAGGGCGCGCGCCGCCCCTGATGCCCACGCTCCCGCACTGACCTGCACGGATGCGTGTGTGACGATTTACCTTCTCCCCCTTTTCGCGGGGAATTGTTAGGCTCGTGGTTTCGCCCACCCGTGGCAGCGCATGCTTGGGGTAGGGCGTTGCTTTGTATTCCCAGCACCGACGAGGAGCACCCTGTGACCCAGACCAGCGATAACGTCACCTGGCTCACGCCGGAGGCGTACAACCAGCTGAAGGCAGAGCTGGAGTACCTGTCTGGTCCCGCGCGCACGGAGATCTCCGTCAAGATCGCGGCGGCCCGCGAGGAGGGTGATCTCCGTGAGAACGGCGGTTACCACGCGGCCAAGGAGGAGCAGGGCAAGATGGAGCTCCGGGTCCGTCAGCTGACCCAGCTCCTGGAGCACGCGAAGGTCGGCGAGGCCCCGGCCGACGACGGCGTGGTCGAGCCCGGCATGGTCGTGACCATCGCCTTCGACGGCGACCTGGACGACACGGTCACCTTCCTGCTCGCCTCCCGTGAGTACGCGAGCACCGACATCGAGACCTACTCGCCCCAGTCCCCGCTCGGCACGGGCGTGAACGGCAAGCGGGTGGGCGACGACGCGGAGTACGAGCTGCCGAACGGCAAGAAGGCCACGGTGAAGATCGTCTCGGCGAAGCCGTACCAGGGCTGAGCTGGAGAGGGTGCGGACCAGCGGGCCGTTGCGGCCCTCGGGGCGGAGGTTGGCGTCGACCGGCCAGATGGTGCCCTCGATGGTGGTCTCGGAGCAGATC
>NZ_JBHWZS010000368.1:0-7947 GCF_042728155.1 Streptomyces sp. NPDC060209 | reverse complement strand
CCGTCGTCCCCAGCGACGATCCAGTCGCGCGAGCGCTGGAGGAGACGAGGGCCGTGGCCAGGGACCGGAACGTGCCGCAGGAGGTCGCCGAACGCGTACTTCCCGCCATGTGCCGCGGAGTACTGGAGACCGCCTACACGGATGCTGCGCGACGCCGGCTCCGCAGGGACGGGCAGGGACGGGTCGCCGCGGAGGAGGCGATCGGCAAGGCGCACCGCCTCACCGAGCTCGTCGCCCTCGCCCTGTCCGACGACCGTATGCAGCCTGCCGAAGTACTGGAGATCGTCGGACGGGAACACGGACCGTGGGCGCGCGCCTTGATCCAGGAGTGCAACGCCGGCACGCACCGGGTTCTTTCGCCGAGTGTCGACCGCATGGACCTGGTCCGGCGCACCGAGCGCCTCGCCATGGAGGTGCTCGCACGATGATCCTCCCCACCCACGGACTCACCGCCGCTGCCGAGCACCTGCTCACCCCTCCGCCGGGCGTCACCTACACCACTGCCCCAGGTACCCGGGCACGCGCCGCCGCCGCTCTCCTGCGCCTGGCGCTGGACGAGACGATGGACACCTTCTGGAAAGACGTCAGTCCGGCCATGACGCGCACATCGGGGCGTACGAAGGCGCTCTGCCTTGAGCGGTACGTCAGTCCATCCGTGGCACGGCAGTGGTACGCCGTCTGGTCGGCCCTCAGCGCGGCCTGCCATCACCACATCTGCGAACTGCCGCCCACGCCCGCCGAAGTCAGGGCCTGGCACCAGGACGTCATCGAGTTGCTCACAGTCCTGCCTGCCACAAGGCGCTGATCACTCCACTCACCTCACCGACCCAACGAACGAGGCCCACGCATGGATACCCGTCGATACCGCATGGTGGTCACCAGCGGACTGGACTACGTCAAGACCGGCGCAGAGGTCGACGACGGGCTACGGGCCTGGTTGAGGGAGCAGCCGAAGGGCTACAACATCGATGCGTTCGCTGAAGGACGTAACGAGATAGCCAACGGCGTCACCCTCGACCACGACGCCAGCACCGGGAGCGCCGGTGCCTACGGGCGATGGCGGCTACGTGAGACCGCCCCGGACGGCATCTGGCAGACCACCGTGCTGACACGGCAAGCGGGAGAAGGTCCGACCTGGGTGCAATTGGACGTTGAGCATCTGCCCCACGACGTGGACGCCTTTCCCGTGCCCGCGAAGACCCCTCGGCTCGCCGGAAGCCTTCTCGGCGTCCTGGAGGCCCGGGACGGGCTCGCCGACGTCACGCCCGCTCTCCAAGTCATCGAGGCGGAAGATGTCGAATCCGTTATCGACGAACTCTGCGACGAGAACAGGCGCCTGCCCATCGTCATGGCCAGCACCCCGTTCGGCGTCGACTTCGACACCTGGCTGGAGCGGACGCTCGATCCGCTGTTCCGTCCACTGGCCGGTCTTGCCATTCTCTATGTGCTTGCGCCCGAGGCCGGGACGGTCTTCAACCGCACCCTTGAACATCATCAGGTCTACGGTGGCGGGATCCGCACTTATCTGCCCGGAGTCGATCCGGCCTGGCCTGCTGATGGACAGCGGCACCGCGTGATATCCCGTCGTCTCATCGAGGACAGGCCACAACAGGCTCGCCGCATCCTCGCGCACCTGCCCCAGAGCCTGGCGACCCGCTTGCCGCTCCCCGCAGAGCTCGATTCAGTCCCGGTCATGCGAACGCGGGCCAGGGAGGGCGTGGGGACGTCCGAGCTCGAACGGCTTCGCGACGAGAACAACGCCCTGTACGAGATCGTTGAGGAAGCGGGCCGGGAACAGCGGGTCCGGGCCGACGAGATCCGTGACCTCAAACACGATCTCCGCGAGGCGGAGAACAACGAGACGCAGCTCGTCATCGATTACGACGAGCAGTACCGGGACCTGTACGAGGCAAGAGCACAGGTGCGGTTCCTGCAGAAGCGGCTGTCGGTGCTGGGCGCGGCTGCGGATGCGTACGCCCCTGTGCTGAGTCCCGCAGCCGATCCCAGATCGTTCAAGGCGATTCTCGCCCGGATCGACGAGATGCCCCACCTGCACTTCACCGGCCGTCGTAAGGACACACTGGAGCTCGACGACCAGGCCTACGGCTCCTCGTGGGTACGCATGGCCTGGGAAGCGCTGCTGGCCCTTGAGGGTTTCGCCGACGCGGCAGCCGAAGGACGGACCAACTGCGACTTCAAGCAGTGGTGCACGGACACCCCCACTGGGGCACCCGCCCTTTCCCCGCGCAAGATCGTCCGGGACGAGTCGAAATCGGTGAAGGCCAATGCGGCCTGGCGCAGTCAACGAACATTCCCCGTTCCGGAGCGGGTGGACCCTGCGGGCAAGGTCTTCATGGGCGCCCATCTGAGGATCGGGGGAGGGAACACCATTGCGCCGCGCCTGCATTACTACGATGCCGCCTGTGCGAAGCACGGGATATTCGTGGGGTACATAGGGCCCCATCTCACCAACACGCTCACCTCCTGAGTCCGTGCGGCGCGCAGATCGGTGCTGACCATGTGCGCACGGCAACAGCACTCGTATGATCGATAGATCCGATCTGCCGGTACACAAGGAGCGCCCTCGTGCCACAACTCGCCTTCGCGAACACCTTCTGGGAGAGTTTCGACGCCCTGGAGAAGCCCGTCAAAGCGGGTGTGCGCAAGGCGATGGCCAAGTTTCAGCGGCTTTCGGTAGCCGAGCTGCGGGCGGACAAGGGGCTCCACCTCGAGTCGGTCGAGAAGTCGCGCGACCCGCGAATGCGGACCATTCGTATCAATGACTTCTGGCGTGGCGTCGTTCTCGCCCCCGATGACGGCAGTGACACCTTTCTGCTGCTGAGCGTCGTGCCGCACGACGATGCCTACACCTGGGCCGCGAAGCGTCTGTACACCATCAACACTGCCACCCGAGCTCTGGAAGTACGCAACGTCGTTGCCATCGAGCAGCTCACTCCGGCACTCGAGAAGGCGGCGAACGCGGCCCCCAGCCTGCTGTTCGCTGCCCATTCGGATACTGTTCTGCGGGAGCTCGGCATCGACGACCAGGTACTGAAGGCCGTCCGCACGGTCATCGACCGGCCGCAACTAGACGCGTTCGGGACGCTGTTGCCCGAGGACCAGTTCGAGGTACTCACCTTTCTCGCCGAGGGCTTCACCCCCGATGAGGTCTACCGGGATGTGGTCGCCGTACACCGGCCGGTTCATGCGGCCCCGGAGCCGACCGAGGATCTTGCGGCAGCCATCGCCAACACCAGTAGCCGCATAACGCTGATCACCGAGCCCGACGAGCTCGCAGATATCCTGGAGAAGCCCTTCGCCGCATGGCGGGTCTTCCTCCATCCCTCGCAACGGCGGATGGCCTACCGCGTCACCTACAACGGATCCGCGCAGATCTCCGGTGGACCGGGCACCGGCAAGACGGTCGTGGCCCTGCATCGTGTCAAGCATTTGTTGTCGCGTTCGCCGGACGCCCGCATATTGCTCACCACATACACCAACGCGCTCGCCGGGGCTCTGCGGGAGAATCTCGACCTGCTCCTCGATGATGAAGCGCAGCTGGCGCGTGTCGATGTGACCACGGTCAATGCCTACGCCCACCGGATCGTGCGCGATCTGGCGTCGCGAACCCCGTCACCCATCGGAGACCAGGAGGAGCGGAGAATCTGGCAGAAGGTCGGCAAGCAGCTCGGGTTGCCGTGGACGGAACAGTTCCTGGCCCAGGAATACCGCCACGTGATCCTCGCGCAGGACCTGAGGTCGTCCGAGAGCTACCTGGCGGCCACGCGACGTGGCAGAGGAACGGCTCTCGGACCGCTCAAGCGGGCCCAGGTCTGGCGTGCTGTAGAGGAATTCAGGGCAGCGCTCGCGACCAAGGGCACGAGTACTCATTTGCAGGTGTGCGACGAGGCGTCGCGGCTGCTGGACGGTGCGGACCTCACTGTGCACGGGTACGCCCACGTGGTGGTGGACGAGGCCCAAGACCTTCACCCCGCCCAGTGGCGTGTTCTGCGGGCCGCTGTCGCCCCCGGGCCCGATGATCTGTTCATCACGGGCGACCCCCACCAGCGGATCTACGACTCGCGGGTCTCGCTCGCCGCGTTGGGGATCACGGTTGCCGGTCGCTCCAGTCGGCTGCGGATCAACTACCGCAGCACTGAAGAGATTCTGGTGTGGTCCACCGGCATCCTGGACGATGTGCCGGTCGATGACCTCGGCGGCGAGGGCAGCGACAGCCTGTCCGGCTACCGCTCGCTGCTGCACGGACGGAGGCCACAAGCCAATGGATACGGCTCTGAGCAGGCCGAAGTCACCGCACTCGTCGAGCGAGTGCAGGGGTGGATCGCTCAGGGCATTCGGCCTTCCGAGATCGCCGTGTGTTCGAGGTTCAATGTGCTGCTTGACAAGGTAATGGCGCGGCTGCAGGCCGCCGACGTTCCGGTAGTGAAGGTACGAGACACCCCTGAAGCGGGGGCAGAAGGTGTACGACTTGCGACGATGCACGCCATGAAGGGGCTCGAGTTCCGATGCGTGGTGGTGGCCGGCGTCAACGCCGGTGCGGTTCCATTCGCCAGGGAGATCACACCGGCCGAAGTCGATCGGCTGCAGAACGAGTCGGATTTGCTGCGGGAACGGTGTGTCCTGTTCGTCGCCTGCACCCGTGCCCGCGAGGTGCTGCACGTGTCGTGGAGCGGGAACCCAAGTCCTTTTCTTCCCGCAAGCAGGTGAGACAGACTCGGAGGCTCAGGAGTCTTCGGAGGGCGGCGGACGAAGGGCCCCGCTGGTCAGGCCGTCCCGGGCCAAGGAGGCGGCCTGCTTGCCGAGTTTCGTCAGCCGTCCCATTTGTTCCTCGAACTCCGCGAGGGCTCGGAAGGCGGCACCGTACCGGCGCTGCTCATCGATGGCCATCTGCGGAATCCGTGAGCCGCGGTTATCCATGCGGAAGGTGCCGCTGGTGCTGGTCGAGCGTCTGTTGTTGAGGGTGCTGCGCAGAAAGCCGTTCAAGTAGTCGGTGTCCAGCTGTTCACTGGTGGATACGGCAGAGTCCTCCACGGTCTCCACCAGTCCCGCGCGAGCCAGCTCGGAGACACTGACCGTGGCCCCGTCCTGGAGGGTGCCGGCCGGGCTCTCGCGCAGCGGCGGCAGCAGGCCGAGCAGCGATGTCAGTTGCTCACTGATATCGGCGCGCGCTGCCTCGTACTCGGCGGTGAAGTCGGTGTGCCGGGTGGAGATGTGGGCGGCGGGAGTCAGGTCCACTACGTCATTGAGGAGATCGATACGAGGGACTTCGGCCGTCTGGTCCTCGGTAGCTTCGAAGGTGTCGGCAGGTGCATTGCCGGTGAGATCTGTCATGCGTACGGAATCGACTGTGTCATCCGAACCCGTCGGCCGTCTGAGCAGCCAGAGGTGAACGGACAGGGCGTGCGCGGAAGCCATGCCTGGGGGCAGAGCCACGACCTGGGTGAGCACGCCGCGGCGCACGATCTCGGCGCGGATTCGGCGACCTGCCTTGCGGTAGGCGACCGACGCGGGCATGACGACGACGACGCGGCCACCCGGGGCCGTGTGGTAGTAGGCGTGCTGGAGCCAGGCCAACTCGCTCTCGGCGCGGGACGGAACCCCGAACTCCCAGCGGGGGTCCAGCAGAAGCTCCTCCCGCCCCCAGTCGGCTGTCCCGACCGGGGGTTCGCACACGACGAGATCGGCTCTGAGGTCACGCTGCTGGTCGGAGCGAAGTGAGTCGCCCACGCGGATGGCCACTTGGCGCAGGTCCGTCAGGCCCGCGCGCAGCTCCGCGTAGTGCGCGTGCAAGGGATCGATCTCCTGCCCGGCCAGGATGCGGGCATGAGGACCGAAGGAGAACAGCAACGAGCCGATGCCGCAAGCGGGATCGTACACCGTTCCCTTCCTGTACCCGGTCCCCGCGAAGTGCTGAATGGCCAGGATGAGCTGAGGTGAGGTGATGCCATCAGAACCTGCCCGGCCGGAGGACTCCACGTAGCGCGAGGTAAGCGCAGCGAGCAGATCAGCAGGGGGAAGGTCTGCTGTGAGCTCGTCGACTAGGGCTTTGAGTACGGCCGGCGCGTTCTTCCCGCTGTGCGAGAGGAGCTCGGCAACGACCGAGAGCCCACGAACTGTGTCATCCCCGTAAGCACCACGCAGCTGCTGCCAGAGCCGCACCTCGGCAGACATCTCCTGACCCTTGTGCTGTTTCGCCAACCAGGCCCGGACGTCGGAGAGCGCGAAGAGCGGACTGCTGGTGCTGTCCGTCGTGGGCGTCGGGAAATCGTCGTAACGCCTACGCCAATTGGAGACGGCGGCGCGCGTGACTCCCGCCTGCCTGGCGATCTCGGCGGCGGTGACCAGGGAGTCGGAGGTGTGGCGCATTGCGTTGTCCTGCATGCAGCTACGGTACACGGATAGATCTCTTGACAGTATGACCGGCGCGTTGGCGATGTAAACAAACTCAGAGTTACGGAGCGGATGCGCTGAGCTGGTGGCCGTGGTGGCCGTGGTGCCGGATGGAGCTGGAGTGGTGTGTAAGTGGACGTGCCGTGGTTCGGCGCGGCTCTGGGGCCTCCGCGCCCCTCTGCTTCCGGGCGCCAGGAGAGTCTTGTCGTAGAGGTCTGCCCGTTCGGCGACGGGAGAACCTCTCGTCAGACGAGACCGGACGGCGCGCTGCACATCGGGGCGCCATGTCGGCCGTCCAGGCCAAGCGGGCTTCGGTCTGAAGGCGGCGTACGGTCCACCACATCGAGCAGTCCACCGAACAGGCGGATGTCAGACCAGCGGAGTGAGCTTCTTCGCCGTACTGCAGTGCTCGGTGCGCCCGTGCCGCCACAGCTGTACTGCGGTCAGTGTGAGGAGCACGGCGAAGACCCCGACGAAGACGCCCGCGATCACCGCCTGCCGGCCGCTCGCCGTCGCATCGTCGTAGGAGAGCAGACCGAGGGCGGACAGCAGCATCCCCGCCACGTACACCGAGCGGACGCGCCGCAACTGCCGGACCGCACGAGGAGCAAGAGCAACACGCTTCGCGAAAGCCATGCTCACCTTCGTACCCCCTATGTGGGCGATGAGGCGTCGATGCGCCGACAACCGCATCGCAGGGTCGCGCCGCAGGGAGGTCGGTACACCTCAGGGTGGCGTCCGGTGGTGACGAACACCGTTTTACGGGCACCAGAAGGGCTGACCATCACTCGACCACCGTGAGGAGCCCGCCGTGGCGCTGGTGAAGCTCGACCTTCCCGACCCGATGGCGTTGCGAGGGCGCTGGGCGGCACTCGCCGCTGTGCAGGCCGCCTCGGGGCACGGCGAGCGGTGCCGGGCGCTCCGGCCGCTCTGGCACTACGACGACGGGCACGGCAGCTGGATCGACCTGCACCACCTCGACGAGGGGCGCGCGGTGCTGCTCGGGCAGGACCGCAACGAGTCGGAGACGTACTACGCCGAGGCTGCCGACTTCTTCGAGGAGAAGGAGACCGACCTGTTGGCCGGTGCGCCCGAATGGTGGGAGCCGCCGGTCCGCCGCGTCCGGGACGCGGAGCTCTTCCTCGGCTTCGTGTACGGCTTCGACGGGAGCACGTGGCATCGAGCCGAGTACGACCTCGAGGACGGGTTCCGGAGTGTGGGTCTGCCTGCGCTCAGCACCGACCGCACCCGGGAGACGATCCTCGCCGCCGTCCAGCACCGGCCGGCCGCGGGCGGCGGCGAACCGTCCCACCGGCAGATCGATGCGCTGATCGCCGCCGACGGGGAGGTCGATGCCACCCTCGTGGCCGCCGTGGCTCCTCCCACCACCGGCTGGGACGCCGAGGCAGGGGCGGCGGCGGCCCGCGCATTCCTCGCAGCCTGATCGACTCGGGTCCCTGTGGGTGTGGGTGTCTTCGGGGAAGCCGACGGACTCCACCCGATCGGCAGGCAGGCAGGCAGACGACGACGCCGACC
>NZ_JBHWZS010000367.1:0-7955 GCF_042728155.1 Streptomyces sp. NPDC060209 | reverse complement strand
CCGCGGCAGGTGCCGCGGCGGCTGACCACGAGCCGGAAACCCTTCGGCTCAGGTCACCGGACCAGCCACTTCTTCCAGGCCTCCGGGTGCTCCTCGATCCAGCGGTCCGCCGCCTCGTCGGGCGACAGCCGCTCGGAAGCGATCAGTTCGGAGACCTCGTTCTGGTCCTTCTCCGACCACTTGAACTTCTTCAGGAAGGCCGCGGCGTCCCCGCCCCGCTTCGAGAAGTCCGCGTTGAGGTACTTCTGGAGCGGGGTCGTCGGGTACGCGCAGTCGATGTCCGCCGGGTCCTTGGCCGCGCAGGCGTCGGAGTACTCCGGAAGCTTCACCTCGACCATCGGCACCTCGTTGAACAGCCACTGCGGCTGGTACCAGTAGCTGAGGAAGGGCTTCTTCTCCTTGGCGAACTGCTGCATCTGGGTGATCTGCGCGGCTTCGGAGCCTGCGAAGACGACCTTGTAGTCCAGGCCGAGATTCTTCACCAGCGCCTTGTCGTTGGTGACGTAGGACGGCGAACCGTCCATCAGCTGGCCCTTGTCGCCGCTCTCCGCGGTGCGCAGCTCGTCGGCGTACTTGTCGAGGTTCTTCCAGTCGGTGACCTCGGGGTGCTCGTCCGCCCAGTACTTGGGGACGTACCAGCCGATGTGGCCGGTGACTCCGAGATCGCCCCCGGGGACGATGGTCTTCTTGTCCTTGACGTACAGCTGCTCCTGGTCGGGATGGCCCCAGTCCTCCAGGATGGCGTCCACCCGGCCCTGGCTGAGGGCGTCCCAGGCCGGCACCTCGTCCGTCTGGACGAGGTCGACGCGGTAACCCAGCTTGTCATGGAGGATCTTCTGGGCGACGGCCACGTTGGCCTGCGCTCCGACCCAGGACTGGACGGAGAGGGTCACCGTCTTGATGTCCGCGGGGGCCGCGAACGGGGAGGCCTGCTTGGTCATGTCCGCCGCGCCGCAGCCGGTGACGGCCAGCAGGGCGGCCGCGGAGGCGACGATCGCGGACGTACGGAGACGGGCGCGGGTCCGGGTGCGAGCCATGTCAGCTCTCCTTCCGCTGGCGGCGGGCGGTGGGCTGTGTGACACGGTCCAGCATCAGTCCCAGGCAGACGATGGCGGCGCCGGCGACGAGTCCGGTGGCCAGGTCGCCCTGGGCGAGGCCGAACACGACCTCGTACCCGAGCGCGCCGGAGCCTACGAGCCCGCCGATGATGACGACCGCGAGGACCAGGACGACGCCCTGGTTGACGGCCAGCAGCAGTGCGGGCCTGGCCAGCGGGATCTGGACCTGGCGCAGTCGCTGGCCGCTGGTGGCGCCGAGCGAGCGGGCGCACTCCATCGCGGCGGGGTCGACGCCCCGCAGCCCCTGGGTCGTGATGCGGACGACGGCGGGCAGCGCGTAGACGACGGCCGCCGCGGCCGCGGGGGCGCGGCCTACGCCGAAGAGGGCCACGACCGGGATGAGGTAGACGAACTGCGGCATCGTCTGGAAGACGTCCAGGACGGGTCGCAGCAGTTGTTCGACTCGCCGGCTGCGGGCCGCGCCGACGGCGATGCCGAAGCCCAGGACCAGGGTGACGGCGACGGCGGCGATGACCTGGCTGAGCGTGTCCATCGACAGGTCCCAGACACCCAGCACCCCGATGGCGGCCATGGCCAGTACGGCGGTGAGCGCGGTGCGCCAGGTGCCGATGGTCCAGGCGAGGGCGGCGACGATCAGCAGCACGGCCCACCAGGGCAGACCCAGCAGTCCGTCGCGGAGCGGGTTGAGGATCCAGCTGGTGAAGTGGGCGGCCCAGTCGGCGGTTCCGCCGATGACGGGGATGCCGGTGTAGAGGTGGTCGACCATCCAGTCCTTGGCGGTGTTGACCGGTTCGGCGATGGCGACGATGCCGCCCTCGGGCCAGATCCGGCCGCCGGTGAAGCGGCCCACGACGGCGACGGCCGCGGCGATCAGCGCGGCGAGCCCCCAGCCGCGCGCCCCGTGCAGGGCGGCGGGACCGGTGGGTTCCGTGCCGACCTTCCGGCCGGCCGCCTCGGTCGTACGGTCCAGGACGACGGCCAGCAGCACGATCGGGATGCCCGCGGCGAGCGCGGCGCCGACGTCGACGGAGGAGAGCGCCTGGTAGACGCGGTCGCCGAGCCCGCCGGCGCCGATGACGGACGCGATGACGGCCATGGACAGGGCCATCATGATGGTCTGGTTGAGGCCGAGGAGCAGTTCCTTGCGGGCCAGCGGCAGCCTCGCGCTCAGCAGGCGCTGGCGTCCGGTCGCACCGAGAGAGGCGACGGCCTCCATGACGCCCGGGTCGGCTCCGCGCAGTCCGAGCGCGGTGAGCCTGGCCATCGGCGGAGCCGCGTAGACGACGGTCGCGAGGACCGCGCCGGGCACGCCGATGCCGAAGACGAGTACGACGGGCAGCAGATAGGCGAAGGCCGGCAGCACCTGCATGGTGTCCAGGACGGGACGCAGGACACGGAACGTACGGTCCGAGAGTCCTCCGGCGAGCCCGAGGAGCAGTCCGAGCACCACGGAGGCGAGGACCGCGACGATCATCAGGGCCAGTGTCTGCATGGTCGGCACCCACATGCCGAGCAGCCCGCAGAGGAGGAAGGACAGTCCGGCGGTCAGCGCGAGGCGCCATCCGGCCGTCCGCCAGGCGACGAGGGCGGCGACGGCGGTGACACCGGCCCAGCCGAGTGCGAGCAGCGCCAGGTAGACCCCGCGCACCGACAGGACGACGGCGTTGCTGATGTGTCCGAAGAAGTAGAGGAACAGCGGGTGGCTGTCGCGGTTGCCGATGATCCAGTCGTTGACCTCGCCGAGCGGTCCGCTCAGGTCGACGGTCAGGGCGCCGGGCCAGACTCCGCCGCCCCAGCGGGCGTGTGCGAAGGGGACGGCGACGGCGGCGATGACCAGCAGCAGGAGGATCTTGCCGAGGGCGGGCCGGCCGCGCAGGGCGGCGAGCGGGCCGCCGCCCGGGGGTCCGGAGGCGGTGCGGGTGGTGGCTTGGGCGGTGGCCATCAGACGGTCACCTCACGGGCTCCCGAGCCCCCGCCCGCCCCGGCGACGACACCGAGCAGGCACGCGTGGTCGACGACTCCGAGCAGCCTGCCGTCCTCCGTCACGCGCGCGACCGCGTCGCCGGAGCGGGCGACGGCCTCGATGGCTTCGGAGACGGTGGCCCCGGGACGGACAGCGGGCCCGCTGTCGCCCTCACCGGCGGTCGGCGGCCGCATGGCGGTGGCGACGGTGAGGACCTGTTCGCGCGGTACGTCCCGGACGAACTCGCGCACGTAGTCGTCGGCGGGCGAGCCGACGATCTCCTCGGGGGTGCCGAGCTGGACGATGCCGCCGTCGCGCATCAGCGCGATGCGGGTGCCCAGGCGGAGCGCCTCGCTGAGGTCGTGGGTGATGAAGACCATGGTGCGGCCCTCCTCGCGGTGCAGCCGGACGACCTCGTCCTGCATCTCGCGCCGGATCAGCGGGTCGAGCGCGCTGAACGGTTCGTCGAAGAGGAGGACGGACGGGTCGACGGCGAGTGCGCGGGCCAGCCCGACGCGCTGCTGCTGACCACCGGACAGCTGGGCGGGCCGACGGTCCTCGAGACCCGCGAGGCCGACCTTCTCGACCAGTTCGGCGGCCTTGGCGCGCCGTTCGGCCTTGCCCAGGCCCTGGATCTCCAGGCCGTAGGCGACGTTGTCGAGGACGGTGCGGTGCGGCAGCAGCCCGAAGTGCTGGAAGACCATCGCGGCGCGGTGGCGGCGCAGTTCGCGCAGCCGGTTGGTGTCCATGGCCAGGACGTCCTCGCCGTCGATGGCGAGGGTGCCGCTGGTGGGCTCGATGAGCCGGGTCAGACAGCGTACGAGGGTGGACTTTCCGGAGCCCGACAGGCCCATGACGACGAAGACTTCGCCCTTCTCGACGTCGAAGGAGACGTCACGCACCGCGGCGGTGCAGCCGGTGCGCTCGCGGAGCTCGGTGGCGGACAGGTCGGCGAGTTCACCGCCGGGGACGCGGTCGGCCTTGGGCCCGAAGACCTTCCAGAGGTTCCGGACGCTGAACACAGGGGTTCCGGCTTCACTCATCGGACATCGCCTCCGGTGGTCGGGGTCGCTCGGAGCAGCTCGGCGCACTTCTCGCCCACCATCAGGACGCCGATCATGGGGTTCACCGCGGGCATGGTCGGGAAGACGGACGCGTCGGCGATCCGGATGCCCTCCAGGCCCTGGATGCGCAGCTGGGGGTCGACGACGGCCGCCGGGTCTCCCTCGGCTCCCATCCGGCAGGTGCCGGCCGGGTGGTAGACGGTGTGCGCGACCTTGCGGGCGTACTCGCTGATGTCCTCGTCGGACGTGACCTCGGGCCCGGGGCACACCTCGCGCTTGAGCCAGTGGGCCAGCGGTTCGGTCTTCGCTATCTCACGTGCGAGCTTGATGCCGTCGACCAGGGTGCGGCCGTCGTAGTCGTCCTCGTCGGTGAAGTAGCGGAAGTCCAGGGCGGGCTTGACCTCGGGGTCGGCGCTGGTGAGGTAAAGCCGGCCGCGGCTGCGCGGCTTGGGGATGTTCGGGGTCATCGACACGCCGTGCTCGGGCTTCTCGTAGCCGAGGCGCTCCGGGTTGTCCGTGAAGGGGATCTGGTAGAAGTGGAACATCAGGTCGGGGCCCCTGGATCCGGGGTCCCGGCGCACGAAGAGGCCCGCGTCGGAGTCCATCGCGGAGTTCTCCGGGATGGGCCCGTCGGTCTCCCAGACGATGACCGACTCCGGGTGGTCGAGCAGGTTCTCGCCGACGCCCGGCGCGTCGTGGACGACCGGGATGCCGAGCTCGGTGAGGTCCTTCGCCGGTCCGACGCCGGAGTGCATCAGCAGTCGCGGGGTGTCCACCGCGCCCGCGCAGACGATCACTTCACGGGTGGCGCGCAGGAGTGTCTCCTCGCCGTCCCCGGTGCGTACGTGCACCCCGGTGGCCCGCTTGCCGTCGAACTCCAGGCGGTACGCCCATGTCTCCAGCAGGATCGAGAGGTTGGGGCGGTCACCGGCCTCGATGTGCGGATGGAGGTAGGCGACGGACGCGGAGGAACGCTTGTTGTTCTCCGGGTGGTAGGCCAGGTCGAAGAAGCCGACGCCGTCGTGGAACGGCTTCTTGTTGAAGCTGTCCACGCGCGGGACCCCGGCCGCCGCCTGGGCGGCGTCGACGAAGTCGCGGGCGATGGCGTTCCGGTCCTTCTCGTCGACGGGCACGATGTTGTTGCGCAGCCGGTCGAAGTAGGGGTCCATGGCGGAGGCGTGCCAGCCCTCGGCTCCGGCCTCGGCCCATTCGTCCCAGTCGCCGGGCAGCGGCTTGAAGCTGATCAGCGTGTTGTGCGAGGAGCAGCCGCCGAGGACGCGGGCGCGGCTGTGCCGGATGTGGGAGTTGCCGCGTGGCTGCTCCGTGGTCGGGTAGTCGTAGTCGAGGTCGCCGCCGAGGAGACCCAGCCAGCGGCGGAGCGTGAGGACGTCCTCGCGGTCGATGTCGGTCGGTCCGCCCTCGATGACGGTGACGGTGACGTCGGGGTCCTCGGTGAGGCGGGAGGCGATGACCGAACCGGCTGTACCGCCTCCGACGATCACGTAGTCGACAGGTTCGGGGCGTGCGGTGCTGGGGGACGGGGGCATCGGTCACTGCTCCTTCTGCAAGGTGCTTGCGTGTGCGTGGTGCTGCGAACAGCCGGTCGGGCAGGTGCGGTTGCTCTCAGCCGGCGAACCAGCGCTGCGGGCGCGGGTTGAGGTTCTGGTAGATGTGCTTGGACTCGCGGTATTCGGCGAGCCCGGTGGGGCCGAGTTCGCGGCCCGTGCCGGACTTGCCGAAGCCGCCCCACTCGGCCTGCGGGAGGTAGGGGTGGTAGTCGTTGATCCAGACCGTGCCGTGCCGCAGCCGGCCCGCGACCCGCCGGGCGCGGCCCGCGTCGGTGGTCCACACGGCGCCGGCGAGACCGTAATCGGTGTCGTTGGCCAGGGTGATGGCTTCTTCCTCGGTACGGAAGGTCTCGACGGTGAGGATCGGCCCGAAGGTCTCCTCGCGGACCACCTTCATCTCGCGGTGGCAGCCGTCCAGGACGGTGGGCCGGTAGAAGTAGCCGTCGGCGGGCCGGATGTCCGAGGGCTCGGGGCGCGCTCCGCCGGAGCGGACGACGGCGCCCTCCTCGCGGGCGGACGCCACGTACGCCTCGACCTTGGCGAGCTGCTGCGCGGAGACGAGCGGGCCGCATTCGACCCCGTCGACGGTGCCCCGGCCGAGCCGTATCGCGTCGGCGCGGCGGGCGAGTTCGGTGACGAAGCGGTCGCGGACGGGCTCCTCGACGATGAGGCGTGCCCCGGCGGAGCAGACCTGGCCGCTGTGGAAGAACGCGGCGTTCAGTGCCTGGTCGACGGTGGTGTCGAAGCCTTCGTCGGTGGCGCAAGCGTCGGCGAACACGACGTTGGGGTTCTTCCCGCCGAGCTCCAGGGCGACCTTCTTGACCGTGGGCGCCGCGGCCTGGGCGACCTTCGTGCCACTGGCGAGTCCGCCGGTGAAGGAGACCAGGTCGACGTCCGGGTGTTCGGAGAGCCGTGCGCCGACGGGGTCGCCCGCGCCGGTGACGAGGTTGGCGGCACCGTCGGGCAGTCCGGCCTCGGCGAGCAGCCGCATCAGGTGGACGGTGGAGAGCGGCGTGACCTCGCTGGGCTTGAGCACGAAGGTGTTGCCCGCGGCGAGTGCGGGGGCGATCTTCCAACTGGCCTGGAGCAGCGGGTAGTTCCACGGGGCGATCAGTGCGCATACGCCGACCGGCTCGTGCACGACGACGCTGTGCACATCGGGGTCGCCCGCGTCGACGACCCGGCCGCCGCTCTCGTTCATGACGAGGTCGGCGAAGTAGCGGAAGGCGTTGGTGACGTCGTCGACGTCGACGCGGCCCTCCTCCAGGGTCTTGCCGGTGTCGCGGCTCTCGGTGATCGCGATCTCCTCGCGGTCCCGCTGGAGGAGCCCGGCGACCCCGCGCAGCAGCTCGGCGCGCTCGGCGACGGGCTTGTGGGGCCAGGGGCCGTCGTCGAAGGCGCGGCGTGCGGCTGCCACGGCCGTGTCGGTGTCCTCGACGCCGCCCTCGGACACGAGCGCCAGGACGGTGGCGTCCGCGGGGTCGAGGACCTCCCGGGTGGCGCCGGAGCGGGCAGGGCCCCAGACACCGTCGATGTGGAGGGTCTCGAGCGTCACCGCGGTGGGGGCCGACGATGTGGGAGCCGACATGTAGTGGTCTGCCTTCCGTGCCTGAATTGCTCCGCACCGGTCCGGCCGAGCACTGTCGCGCGCCGGTGGACCGGGATGGGGGCACACCAGCAGCCGGGACACCTCTCCGGTACGGCGGAATGTATGCCGAGAAACTCACCCTGGGTGACGTGACTCACTGCCCGGGGACCCCCGAGGAAGGACGAAGCGACACAATCCCGCAACATCTAATCTTCATGCGGATGATTAACTGGCAGACGAACGGTTTCGTAGCGTCGGCCCTCACGCCGCATGTCAGGACCGCTGAGGAACGGACGGAACCCCATGCCGCCGCTCGATCTCACGCCGGCGGGGTACTGACCACCACCCGGGCCGTCCGCAGACGGCTCGACCTGAACCGGGCGGGTGGACCGCGCGCTGATCACCGAGTGCCGCAGTTCGCCGCCCAGGCCGGGCGAACACCTGGGAATCGATCCTGCCGGCCGCCCCCGCTCCGAGGGCTCGGGACCGCCTGGACGACACCGCACCCGCACTACGAGCGCGAAGCGGCCGAGCTGCTCGGCATCCCGTACGAGCGCGTGATCCGGACCGCACTGATCCCGGTCGCGCACACCATCGGAACGGACTTCCGCGCGGGGCCCCGCGTCGACCCGGACGACATCGCGCACCGGGACACCTGGTGGACGACCGGCGGCCCGGTGCGTACGAACGCAC
>NZ_JBHWZS010000366.1:0-7968 GCF_042728155.1 Streptomyces sp. NPDC060209 | reverse complement strand
GTGCCGCCCCCCGACGACGCGGGGCGGCACCGGCCCGTTCGTCGTGCTGCCCGCCGCCGGCCGCTCTCGGCTCACTCTCCCGCCGCTCTCCTTGGTGCCCCGCCGCCAGGGAGCAGCGGTTAGCGTGTCGGAGGGATGGCCGGGGACGGTCCGGTCACGGAAGAGGTATCCGCAGCGGACGAGGAGACAGCGCCAAGTGTCTGACCCCACCTTGCAGCAGATGGCACGTCATGACCGCACGGGGAGTCGCGGACCACGCAGAGGGCCGGTGCTCGGCGTGGCGGTGGCCGTCGTGCTGGCTGCGGGCGCGGGCTGGTGGGGGTACCGGGCCTGGTCCGGGGACGGGACGGAGACGGACCCCGAGGTGGTCGCCGCCACCGAGCGGCTCCAGTCGTTCCTCGACGGGTGGGCGGCGGGCGAGGCCGCGGAGGCCGCGGCCCTGTCCGACTCGCCGGAGAACGCCGAGTCCCTGCTGACCTCGGTGATGACGAACCTGAAGCCCACCAAGGCGGAGCTGTCGGCGGGCGACGGCAAGAAGAACGACAAGGGCGAGGTGACCGTCCCCTACACCGCGCGGTTCACCATCCCCGCGGTCGGGCTGTTCAGCTACGGGTCCGAGGCGACCCTGACCAAGAAGGCGGAGCAGTGGACCGTGGAGTTCGGCTCCCCGATGATCCACCCCCGGCTGAAGCCCGGGCAGACGCTCGCGCTGAAGACGGTGGCCGAGCGGGCCGCCGTGCTCGACAAGAACGGCGACGACCTCCAGGCCGCCTCGCTGCGCGGATCGGTCGACGAACAGGGCAAGGGCACCTTCGGCCTCGAAGCGCGCTACGACAAGCAGTTACGGGGCGGCGGGGGCGCGGCGACCAGTGAGGTGGTGATCGCCGACCGGCAGTCCGGCCAGGCCGAGGCGTCCCTCACCAAGAGCTCCGCGAAGCCGGGCACACCGGTCAGGACCACCATCGACCCCGAGGTGCAGGGCGCGGCGGCGGCGGCCATGGAGGGGCTGAAGGTGAACGCTGCGCTGGTAGCCGTGGAGCCCTCCACCGGCAACGTCCTGGCCGTCTCCAACCGTCCGGCCGGAGGCCTGAACCGTGCGCTGGCCGGGCAGTACCCGCCCGGGTCGACGTTCAAGGTGGTGACGGCGGCCGCGATGCTGAAGGCGGGCATGAAGCCGGCCGACGTCGTGAAGTGCCCCAAGTTCGCGCATGTCGACGGGCAGCGGTTCGAGAACCAGAACCAGTTCACGCTGCCGGCCGGCTCGTCCTTCAAGGACTCCTTCGCCAAGTCCTGCAACACCATGTTCGTGGAGCACCGCGCCAAGGTGGGCGGCTCCGCCCTCCACGACGCGGCCGAGGCGTTCGGGATCGGGGGTGTCTGGGACGTGGGCGACACGACGTACGACGGGTCGGTCCCGGTGAGCACCTCGGACAACGACCTCGCGGCGTCCACGATCGGCCAGGCCCGGGTCCAGGCCTCGCCCCTGGTGATGGCGTCGATCGCGGCGACGGTGAAGGAGGGCTCCTTCAAGCAGCCGGTCCTGGTGCCCGACGCGGTCAAGAAGAGGCACGAGGCGACGGCACGGCTCGCCCCGTCGGTGACCGGGGCCCTGCGCGACATGATGCGGGCGACGGTGACGTACGGAGCGGGCAGCGCCCTGACGGGAATCCCCGGGCAGCCTCACGCCAAGACCGGGACGGCGGAATTCGGCGACGAGAAGCCGCCACGCACCCACGCCTGGATGATCGGCTACCAGGGTGACAGCGACCTGGCGTGGTGCGTGATGCTGGAGGACGGCGGTTCGGGCGGCGCCGACGCGGGGCCCGTGGCGGCCAGGTTCCTGAAGAGCCTGCCGGACGCGGGCTGACTGCACCGGCGAGTCCGGCGCGACCAGAGGCAAGCTCGTACTCGAAGTGACTGCATGGTGAAAGCCCCGCCTTCCCCGAGTCGTCCCCCTCGGGAGGACATCCCCGAGGGGGGCAGGCGTCCTCATCTCGACGCGTCCGGCTCGACGCGTCCGGCTCGACGGGGAAGCCGCCGCTGACCGCCCCGTGCGGGTCGTCCGATCGGCTGACCCACCCGTCAGCCGTCCCGCGCCCCGAGTCCGTCCGACGGGTCGATGGACCGTGCGGGCCGGTGCCGGAGGCTGGAGGAGCCGGCGGAGACCGCGGCGCCGCAGCGGACTTCCACGGTGCGGCAGGACCACAGGAAGGTGCCCACCGATGAGCGCCAGGGCAGAAGACCTTCTCACCCGGGCGGCATCCTCCGGCTGCCGCAGGACCGGAACCGGTCCGTGGCCGGTGAGGCGCGCGGCCCTTCTCGCCGGTGCGGTGCCGATCGCTCTCACGGCGGCGCTCGCCGGATGCGCACCGAGCGGAAGCACGTCCCCGTCCACGACCGCCACCTCACCGCAGCAGCGTCCGAGCGCGGCGCGGACGGACGACGCCCAGGCCCGCATCCCCGGGGGAACTCTCCTGGTCACGGACTTCGGAGCCGATACCGTCACCTTCGTCGACCCGTCAGGTCGTGGGACGTCCGGCCGGCAGTCGGTCGTGGTCGGCACGGCCCCGTACGGCATCGCGCTCGGCGGTGACGGCACGGCGTGGGTGGCGACGGCCGAAGGGGTGGCCGCGGTGGACACCGTGACCCGGAAGCGGACCGCCCTGATCCCGTACGCGACCGACACGGGGCCCGTCACCACGGGCGAGTACCGGGGCGGCGGCATGGGGATCGCGCTCTCCCCGGACGGACGCACCGTCTATGCCGGCGTGAACGTCCCCGGTGCTCCCGGCACTCTGGAAGCGATCGACACCGTGCGGCGCGAGGTGGTCGAGACGGTCCCGGTCGGCCGCCGGCCCTTCGACGTCGATGTCTCGGGTGACGGGCGGCAGATCTACACGACCGACCACGACTCCTTCGACGTCACGGTCGTCGACGCGGCGACCTGGAAGACCCGCCGCATCGAAGTGGCCCCGTACGGGACCGAAGGAGGGCTCGGTTCCTGGCTCAAGCCGCACTACGCCGCCGTACGCCCTTCGGACGGGGCCCTCCTCCTCCCCTTCGAGGGTGAACGCCTGGCCGTGGTCGAACCGGACACCGGCCGTGTCGGCATCGAGCGCATGACCGCCGACACCCACCAGCACGGCGTCGCGGTCGCCGACGACGGGACGCTGTACGTGGTCGGTACCGGACCCATCGACCCCTCGACCGACGCGGGCCCTTCCCTGACCGTCCGTGCGCCCGGTGGGACGGAGCGCGTCATCCCCTTGGACGGCCCGCACGAGGACGTGGTGGTGACCGCCGACGGCCGGACCGCCTACGTATCGGGAGGCTTCACCCGTGACGGCTACTGGGACGGCCTCAGCGTGGTCGACGTGGCGACGGGCGACGTGACGCGGATCCCGGCCGGCACGCGGCCTCTGGGCATGGTGATCCTGTAGGCGGCCGGGTCCGTGGGCGACGCGCACGATCGCCTCGTGGCGGACCGGCCCTGCACCCGGCCGCGTTCCCGGCTTGGTCGAACGGGCCCGGAGATCCCGGTCGCGCAGCAGGCAACCGTACGGGTCGAGGCCGTACCGGAACTGTCCGGTACGGCCTCCGGGGCGAGGTGGGATTCCTCAGGCGGTCTCGCCGGAACCTGAAGCGGAACCGGATCCCTCCGCTTCCTTGATGCCCTTGGTGATGTCGTCGAGGACCGAGAGCTTCGGTGCCTCGGCGTTGATGTCGAAGCCGGAGCGGACGACCACCAGCATGCTCTTGACGTTGGGGGAGGGGAACGCGAGCGACTCGACGTATCCGTCGTCGCCGTTCTTCGTCACCACCTTCCAGCGCACCAGGTAGCCCTTCTGCCCGGCGACGGTGACCGCACCGGACTTGAGCTCCTCGTGCGAGGTGATGCCGCCGTAGATCTTCTCGCCGTACGACTCCTCGGCGTTGGCCTTGATGTCGGCCTCGGCCGCGGCCTTCGCCGTGGTCGCCTCGACCTTCAGGGCCTGAGCCGGTGCCGAGAACACACCGCCCCGCACGCACGTCTGGGCGTCGTCGCCGGGGCAGGCGTACTCGCCGGTCGTCACGCCGGCGCCGATGGCCCCGGACTGGCCCTTCCAGCCGTCGGGGACGGGGATGCTGATCCCGCTGGCCGCGTCGGTGGCGTATCCCTCCTCCGTCTGCGGCATCTGCTGGTCGGGGCTCTGGCCCTCGCCGCCGTCCTGCCCGCCGTTCTGCCCGCCTTCGCCTCCTGGGGCGCCGGGGAGGCGAGGGCTCTCCGAGGGTGCGGGGGCCGCGGCCGAACTGTCGGTGCGGTCGCCCGAACTGTCGCCCAGCAGGTACGCGCCGCCACCGACGGCCGCGAGTACGACGATGCCGACGGCGATGCCCGCGCCGATGCGTATGCGACGGCGCCGGACCGTCGCGGGGGGTATCCGGAGCTGGTCGGTCCAGCGGCTCCCGTCCCACCAGCGTTCCTGGAGGGGGCCGATTCCTGAGTGCCCGGGGTCTGGATGCCAGCCGGGCGGGGTCGTCTGGGTCACAGGAGCACCGTAGGCGCACTGGGTGAGAATCGTATGAAACACACAGCGAGGTCGTAGCCGCGCTCCGGGCCGCGGCGCTTAGGGGGACGCGATCCTCCTCGCCTTCGGCGCCGCGGGCCGCGACCCCGCACTCCACGGTGACAGCGCCTGCGAGTTCGACGCCTCGCGGGAGGCGTCCGACCATCTCGCCTTCGGCCACGGCGTCCACTACTGCCTGGGCGCGCCGCTCGGCCGCATGGAGGCCGACATCGCGCTCCGGGCACTGTTCGCCGCGTTCCCGGACATCGCGCTCGCCGTTCCGCGGGAACAGCTCGTCCCTCAGGCGTCGTTCATCGCCAACGGCCACCGGGAGATGCCGGTCGTGCTGAGGCCGGCCACCGTCTGATCCCGACCCGACCCGGAAACGCCGCGTGCCCGTAACCCCTCCGCGGGGGTCACGGGCACGCGGCCGCGGTCTCCTACGGCTCGATCAGCCCTGCCCGGATCGCGTAACGGGTGAGCTCCAGGCGGTCACGGAGCCCCAGCTTCTGCAGCAGATTGGCCCGGTGCCGCTCCACCGTCTTGACGCTGATCACGAGCATGTTCGCGATCTCCTTCGACGAGTGGCCCTCGGCGACCAGTTTGAGGATCTCCTCCTCGCGCTCGGTGATCGCCCGGTCCGGGACGTCGCCGCCCTCCCTGACCCGGTCCAGGTAGTTCCGGATGAGGGCGGTGACCGCCCCCGGGTAGAGGAACGGCTCGTCGCGCATGGCCGCACGGCAGGCCTCGACGAGATCCCGGTCGGCGACCGACTTCAGTACGAAGCCCGAGGCGCCGGCCTTCAGCGCCTCGAAGAAGTACTGCTCGTTGTCGTACATGGTGAGCATCAGGATGCGCAGCTCCGGCATGACCCGGGACAGCTCACGGGCCGCCTGAAGGCCCGTCAGGCGGGGCATGGCGATATCGAGGACGGCCAGGTCGGGCCGCTCCTCACGCGCCATCTCGATGGCCTCGGCGCCGTCGCCCGCCTCGGCCACGACCTGGAGGTCCGGTTCGCCGTCGAGGATCAGCCGTACGCCGCGGCGTACCAGGGCGTGATCATCGGCGAGCAGGATGCGGGTCTTCCGGGACCCGGCGGGGGAGTGGGACATGGTCAGGCGCTTCCGTTCCGTACGGGCACATCGAGGCGTACGTCCGTGCCGCCCGTCGCACCGGTACCGAGAGTGAGTGTGGCACCGATGAGCAGGGCGCGTTCGCGCATGCCGCGCAGTCCCGCGCCCTCGGGGGCGTCCCCCAGGCCGCGGCCGTCGTCACGGATGCGCAGCTCCACCCCGCCGGGGCGGCGGTGCAGGGAGAGTTCGAGCAGGGTGGCCCGGGCGTGCCGGACGGTGTTCGTCACCGCTTCCTGGGCGATGCGGTAGACGACGAGCTCCGCCTCCTCACCGAGAGGGGGCAGATCCTTCTCCATCCGCCGCCTGATCGTCAGCCCCTTCGGTGTCGGCGTCTCGGTGGTCAGAGCCGTCAGGGCGCTGACCAGCCCGAGCTCCTCCAGCACCCCCGGGCGCAGCCGTCGCGCGATCCGGCGGATCTCGTCCAGGCTTCCCCGGGTGATCTCCTGCACCTGCGCCAGCTCCTCGCGCAGCGGCTCCGGGGCGTGACCGGTGACCCGTTTCAGTTCCAGCAGAACCGCGGTCAGGGTCTGGCCCACCTCGTCGTGCAGTTCCTGCGCGACCCGGCGGCGCTCGGCCTCCTGGGCCCCGAGAGCGCGGGCGCTGCTGGTCGCGCGTTCCGCCTCCAGCCGGTCGAGCATGCTGTTGAACGTCTCGATCAACGCCGCGACCTCCCCCTCACCGGCGACCTCCGGGCGCGGACGCGGACTCAGGAGATCGATGGTCGTCATCGCGCGGGTGACCCGTTGCAGCGGCGCCAGTCCCAGCCGCAGGAGCAGCGCGTTCGCGCCGAGCATCAGGGCCATGCCACCGGCCAGGATCAGGGCCTCGGTCAGCACCACCGGGGCGGACACGGTGATCGGGCCGAGCAGCAGCAGAGCCCCGGCGGCGACCAGCACCGCGGCGTTGAGCAGGAAGATGCGCCAGAACAGGGACAAGACCGCACGGCCTCCTTCGGACGGGTACACGGGCGGACGACTGCCTCCACTATCGCCGGTCGAGGGCCGCGCACGGCTCCGCTCCCGGTCCGTGGCCCCGTCTGCATGGCGCGCCCCCTCGAAGATGGGTGTCAGCCCCGATGTCCCGCGGCCCCCTCCCGCACCGACGATGGAGTCGGACCCAAAGGTTTCTGATCCGGGAGGGAGTCACCATGCCCCACTACGACGAGCGGCAGCACGGCCTCGAGGACCGTCTCCGCAGCGACGACCCCGTACCCGCCGGTGCCCCGGAGCGGGAGGCTCCGCGCGGATTCCGTCCCGGCCGGACGTGGCTGTGGCTCACCGTCGGAGTCGTCGGCCTGGTGACCGGCATCTTCATGGGGCACGGCCTTCTCATCGCCGCCGGTCTGGTGGTGGCCGGGATGGCGGGACAGCTTCTCGACCCGCAGCGGAGAAGGTCACGGGGCGGCGTGCCGCGACCCCGCTGAGCCGCCCCCGGGCTTTGGTCCGACCACACGCGCTGTGTGACATAGTCGGGGCATGCGTATCGCCCGGAACAGGGAGTAGCGGATGCCCGTCGAGTGGCAACCCGTACGGCAGTCCCGCACCCACGAACTAGTGCTCCAGAGCATCGAGGAACGGGTCTTCGCCGGAGAGCTGAAAGCGGGCGACCGCCTGCCGCCCGAGCGGGAGCTCGCGCCGGTGCTCGGCGTCAGCCGGTCCGCGCTGCGCGAGGCGCTCAGGGTGCTGGAGACCATCGGCGTCCTGGTCGCCCAGCCCGGCCGGGGCCCGGATTCCGGGGCACGCATCGTGCGCAACCCGGACGACGCGCTCGGCCGCCTGCTGCGCCTCCACTTCGCGCTCGGCAGCTACAGCCTGCACGACGTGCTGGAGGCGCGCGTGGTCCTGGAGCGGTCGAGCTGGGAGGCCGCCGCCCGGCACGCCCGGGCCGGGGACCTCGACGCGGCGGCGGAGCTCGTCCGGCGGATGGGCGAGCCGGACGTGGGCGTCGCCGAATTCAACGACCTCGACACCCGCTTCCACGTCCTGATCGCCGGGAGCTCCGGTAACGCGCTCACCTCCACACTCACTTCGGCGGTGCGCGAATCCGTCCGCCCGCTCATCCTGCGCGCCCTGGAGGAGACCGACGACTGGCCGGCGACGGCGGGCGCACTCAACGCACAGCACGCGCGGCTGCTGCGGCTGGTGCGCGAGGGGCGGGGCGGCGAGGCGGCGGACCTGGTCGAGGAACACATCAGGGGCCTGCACGGAACGCTGGTCGACGGGAACGACGCCTCGTAGGGGCGGGGACGTCTGCTGCCGAACGGGAGCGGGGAGGGTGCACGCGCACCC
>NZ_JBHWZS010000365.1:0-8040 GCF_042728155.1 Streptomyces sp. NPDC060209 | reverse complement strand
GGCCCGTTGGGCGGTCAGCGGGTGTGCCGGGGTGCCTGGTCGGCACCCCGCCTCACGCGTCAGACGTGGGAGCCGGCCTTGCGACGGCGAACGACGAACACCGCGCCCGCGCCGATCGCCAGGGCCGCGCCGCTCGCGAGGGCGAGCTGCGACGTCGCGGAGGACGAGCCCGTGGCGGCGAGGCTGCCGCTCACGGGACTGGCCGACGCGCCGCTCTGCGGCTTGAGGCCCGAGGTGTTCGGCTTGGTCGTGCTGGGCTTGGCATCGCCGACGCTGCCGGGCTTGCTGCCCGCCGCGGCGATCAGGAACTCGTAGCCCTCGAGGTCCGGGCTCCCGCCGCAGCTGCCGTTGTCGTTCCAGTAGTCGCCGGCGACGAAGGTGACGCCGTTGCCCGCGGGGGCCGACGCGTCGATCGTGAGGCGCATCTTCACGTCGACGTGAGCGCCGCCCTTCAGCGAACTGATGGGGTCCATGTAGTTCTCGTTGTCGACGTTCTGCCACTTCGACGAAGAGCCGGACGACCACTGCAGGTGCACCAGGTCGTCGATGTCGTTGAGCCCGCTCTCGTCGGTCGCGTGGACGTAGGCGAACGGGAACACCTCGTCCATCGCCTTTTCGGTGCCGTTGGTCACCCGGAGGTTGAAGTTGACCTTCGTGCCGGCGACGACCGTGGACGGCAGACCCGTGATGACCGTGGTCAGCTCGGGCTCGGGGACGCAGTCCTCGTCGTCCTCGCCCTCCTCGGCCGCCTCCTCCTTCGCCTTGGCCAGCGCCTCGTCGGCGGCGGTCTTCTCGGCGAGCGCCGTCTCGGTGGCCTTCTTCGCCTGGTCCAGCGCCCGGACTGCGGCGACCCGCTCGTCGTCGCGCGCGTCCGAGGCTTCCACGAGCTTGGCGTCCGCGGTGGCCTTCGCCGCGTCGGCGGTCGCGGCGGCAGTCTTCGCCTCGGTGAGAGCCGTCTCCTTGGCGGTCCTCTCCTCCTCGGTGGCCTCGTCCGTGAGGGCGTCGACCTCGGCCTGGGCGTCCACGACCGCCTGGTCGGCGTCGGTCTTCGCGGTGGCGGCCTCGTCAGCAGCAGCCTTCGCGGCCGCAGCGGCCACGGCCAGGGGCGTGGTGTCGGACAGGGCCACTTCCACCGCCGCATAGGCGGCACTCTCGGCCGCCACGGCGTCGTCGTACGCCGCCTGCGCTGCGGCGGCGGCCTTTTCCAGCTCCGCGATGGACGGCTTCTCCTGCGTCTGCGACGCCGGCTTGTCGTCGGCGAACGCGGGGGTGACCGACAGCATGAGGGCAGGCGTGGTCACTGCGGCGGCAACAGCTGTGGCAAGAATCCGGCGAATCTTCACTAGAGCCCTTCGAGGTTCGAAAAAAGAAGAAGGGGTCGCAGCGGAATGGCACACGCAGATGCGACTTGAGGTGATCGTAGAGCCGGGACAACGGTCGACCGTCACGAATTTTTCACCTCTTCCGACCGACACCACAACACCGGGACAGACAGAAAAGACGAAAGGGTGCAGTTGCTTTCACTCCCTGCGCTTTCGCTGTGAGGAACGCCACACCTCCGTGGCCCCGGGATTCGTCGCCCCGGGCAGGAGACAGGTAGAAGCACCTCAGGACCGACCGTCAACTTGCCGTAGGAGGGCGGCACATCCCGGAAGCCGCCCCTGGCGCCTGAACCCCGTCCCTGGCCCGATGGGCAGTCCCCTCAGGGCGCCGTCGGACCATCAGGAACAGCCCTGGTTCAGGTCGAGGGCGGCCATGCATCCACAAGGATCCCGAAAAAGGCCGGCCGCTCCTCGCCACAACCGAATACCCCGCTCGCAAGCATGCGCGCCTGTCATGCGCGAACGCACGCTGGACAGCCACCGGACCGTCAGCCGTCCAGCGACAGGGCGTTCTTGGCGTGCGCCACGGAGGCCTCGGCGGCGGGTCCGCCGGGGTTCTCGGTCGCCAGCGACTGGTTCAGGGCTACGAAGTCGCGCATCCGCCCCTCGTAGCGGGCGTAGGCGGCCGCGTGGTCGCCGGGCGCCTGGGCCAGGGCGTCGGCCAGCACATGGGCGCCTACGAGCGCCAGGCTCGTGCCCTGCCCCGAGAGCGGGGAGGGGCAGTAGCCGGCGTCACCGAGCAGGGCCACCCGGCCGTGCGACCAACGGTCCATCCGGATCTGCGCCATGGCATCGCAGTAGAAATCAGGGGCGCGTAGCGCGGCCTCGGCCAGCCGCGATCCCTCCCAGCGCAGGGCCGCGAGCCTCTCCGTGATGTTGCGGCGCAGCGCGTCGGCGTCAAGGGAGAGCGGACCCGACTCGAACCCGAACGCGACCCTCAGCTCGGTGTTGTCGCGCACGGGCATGATGCCGAAACCGATGTCGCCGTCGCGCAGCCACACCTGCCAGTCCTCCAGCGCGAGGAAATTGTCCGCGCTGAACACCGACAGGTAGCTGCCGAGGTGGTGCACGAAGCGCTCCTCGGGTCCGAACGCCAGCCGTCGTACCGTCGAATGCAGGCCGTCGGCCCCGATGACGAGATCGAACGTGCGGGACTCCGCACGGGCGAAGTCCACCCGCACTCCGTCACCGCCCTCGTCGAGCGCGGTGAGGGTGTCCCCGAAGAGATACTCCACGTCTCCACGTGTGCGCTCGTACACCAGCCGCACCAGGTCCTCGCGCAGCAGCTCGATGTCGTCGCTGTCCAGCCGCCCGCTGCTGAACGTGGCCTCTGTGGAGCGTTCGATCTCCTTCCCCTCAGGATCGATGACCGACATGCCGCGCATGCGGGTGCGGACCCGCCGCGCGGGCTCGAGCAGGCCCATCCGCTCGATCACATCGAGCGCGACGCCCCGGACGTCCACGGCCTGCCCGCCGGGCCGCAGCCCCGGCCCTCGTTCGACGACGGTGACCGCGAAGCCGTGGCGGCGCAGCCAGTAGGCGAGCGCGGGTCCGGCGATGCCTCCGCCGGAGATGAGAACACTGCGCATCAGAAGCTCCTCTCGTACGCTGTATGCAACTGAACGTACGACGTACGCGCCGCGTCCACCACCAGGCAAATTCCCGTGCTGTGCTAGGACAAGCGACCCCTGAACACCATCACGGCCGCTAGGCTCTGCACTAGTACAGACAGCGAAAGGAGTGCCACGTGACGAACGCCACAGGACGCAACGACGAGCCCCCGTACCTGCGCATCGCGGCCGAGATCGGCCGGCGCATCGCGGAGGGCGAACTGGCCCCCGGGGAACGCGTGCCGTCGACCCGTCAGATCGCCCGGGATTGGGGTGTCGCGCTCGCCACCGCCACCAAGGCGCTGACGCACCTCCGGCTGGAAGGGACCGTCGAGACGAAACCACGCGTGGGCACGGTCGTCGCCGCCGGCCGCAGGCGCCGGACCGCCCCGGCCTCCGACACTCCCTCGGCCCCGCCCACCGAGCAGGATCTGACCCCGGACCGGATCGTGCGCACCGCCATCGACATCGCGGACGCCGAAGGGCTATCGGCGCTCTCCATGCGCGGGGTCGCCGCCCGGCTCGGCGTCGCCGCCATGTCGCCCTACCGGTACGTGACCGGCAAGGACGATCTCATCCTGCTCATGGCGGACGCCGCGTACGGCGAGCAGTTCTACCCCGCCGCTGTTCCGGACGGCTGGCGTGCCCGCCTGGAACTGGGTGCGCGGACGCTGTGGACCCTGCACCGGCGGCACCCCTGGCTCGCCCAGCTCTCGTCCCTCACCCGCCCCCTGCTCCTCCCCAACCTGATGGTCCACGGCGAATGGTCCCTCAGCGCGCTCGACGGGCACGGCCTGGACACCACAGCGCTGTTCGACATCCATGTGCTGCTCTACAGCCATGTCCAGGGGCTGGCGGTCCACCTGGAAAGGGAGGCACACGCCGCGGCGACCACCGGGCAGTCCGAGGACCAGTGGATGGACAGCCGCGCACACGCGCTCCAGGGCCTGGTCGAATCCGGGCGCTTCCCGACCTTCGCGAAAGTGGTCGGCTCCTTCGACGACGGCTACGACCTCCACCTCGACACACTCTTCGAGCTCGGCCTCAAGGCCCTCCTCGACGGACTGACTCCCGTCATCGAGGGCCGGGCCCAGTCCCCCGGATAGGCGGACGCACCGCCCGGTCCCCGCGTCGTACCCCGGTACTACGCCGGCGCTCACCTCCACACCGCGGTCGGACGACCGCAACTCGCCCGCTCCGTAGCGTCGACGACATGATCAGGGCATACGAACTCACCAAGCGGTACGGGGGCACAACCGTCGTCCACGGCCTCGACTTCACCGTCCGGCCGGGCACCGTCACCGGCTTCCTCGGCCCCAACGGAGCCGGGAAGTCGACCACCATGCGCATGCTGCTCGGCCTGGACGCCCCCACCGCCGGCAGGTCCACCATCGGCGGCCGCGACTACACGACCCACCCCGCGCCGCTCACCGAGGTCGGGGCCCTCCTGGAAGCCCGCTCGGTCCATCCGGGGCGCACCGCCTTCAACCACCTCATGGCACTCGCCCACACCCACGGCATCCCCCGCAGCCGCGTCGAACACGTCCTGGACCTGGCCGGCCTCACCGGGGCCGCCGACAAGAGGATCAAGGGCTTCTCACTCGGCATGGGACAGCGCCTCGGCATCGCCGCCGCGCTCCTCGGCGACCCGGCGACCCTCATCCTGGACGAACCGGTCAACGGGCTGGACCCCGAAGGCGTCCTCTGGATCCGCAACCTGCTCACATCCCTCGCGTCGGAGGGCCGGACCGTCCTCGTCTCCTCCCACCTCATGAGCGAAATGGCGCTCACCGCGGACCACCTCGTCATCATCGGCCGCGGCCGGCTCCTCGCCGACACCACCGTCGGCGACCTGATCCGCACCGCGGGCGGCGCCTCCGTCAAGGTCGTCACCCCGCAGGCCGACACCCTGCGCACCCTCCTGACCGGCCCCGGCGTACGGATCACCACCGGCACCGCCGACGAACTGACCGTCCACGGCACCGACGCCGCCCACATCGGCCGCACCGCCGCCGACAACGCCATCCCCCTCCACGCACTCACCCCGCAGACCGTCTCCCTGGAACAGGCCTTCATGGACCTCACCCAGGAATCCGTCGAGTACCGGACCGCCGCACCTCTGACCGGAGCCCACGCATGACCACAGCCACCACGCCCTCCCCTTACCGCGTCACCCCACGCCACGTCCTACGCTCCGAGTGGCACAAACTCTGGTCCCTGCGCTCGACCTGGGTCACGCTCCTGTCGGCGGCGGCCGTGGTCCTCGGCGTCGGGCTCCTCATGGGCGCCACCTACACCTCGGACGGCGGCGACTCCGACGTCGACACCGTCGTCCTCGTCCTCTACGGCACCCTGCTCGGCCAGTTGTGCGTCACGGTCCTCGGCATCCTCGTCACGGCCGGCGAGTACCCCACCGGGATGATCCGCGCCTCGCTCACCGTCGTACCGCGCCGGCTCCCCGTCCTGTGGTCCAAAGCCGCGGTGTTCACCGTCGCCGCCTTCGGCTCGATGTTCGCCACCGCGCTGATCACCTTCCTCGCCGCACAACTCCTCCTGCGCGACACCGACCAGGCCGCCGGCCTCACCGACCCGGGCGTCCTCGGGGCGATCGCGGGCAACGCCGCCGGCATCACCCTGCTCAGCCTGATCGCCCTCGGACTCGGGGCCGCCCTCCGCTCCGTGCCCGGCAGCATCGGGGCCTACATCGGCGGTGTCCTGATCGTGCCCGAAGTGCTCGGCATGCTTCCGTACGATGCCGTGGACAGCGCCCTGAAGTACTTCCCGACCCAGGCCGCCGGGGCACTCGGCTCGGCCACCCCGATCCCGGGCACCGCGGCCACCGGCCCGGCCCTGCTGGCCCTGTGCCTGTGGGCGGGGGCGTCGCTGGGCACCGCAGCGGTGCTCCTGCGCCGCCGGGACGCGTAGCGGGACGACACGGTGACGGACGGACGGAGGGCGGACAGGATGAACGACGCCGAGGACCCGCATCCCGGGCACCTGACCCCGGGCACCGCACCGCTGACCCTGTACATCCAGGACCTCCAGCAACGGCTCCGCGCCTTCGACCACCGTCGGCCGATGCTGTGGGACATCGCGGTCACCGGCTTCTGGGTCATCGTCGCCGTGCTCGACTACAGCACCGGCGGGTGGCGCACGGTCGCCCGTGACGTGGAGGCCCCGGAGCCACTGGTACTGCTGATGAGCCTGTGCTTCTCCGTGCCCCTGCTTTGGCGCCGCCGCCGACCGGTCGCCGTCCTCGTCCTGATGACGCCGGTCTCCCTCCTCAACATCTGGACCGGCGCCGTCGTCCAGGCCGCCTTCCTCCAGTTGATCCCCCTGTACACGATCGCCCTGCGGCTGCCCCTCAAGACCCTGGCCCGGTCAGCTCTGCTGATGTGCCTCCCCGCCGCAGCCGGAGCGATCGGGATCCACGGCACAGCTGACCGGCAACTCGTCTCCTACCTCTGGGGAATCGCCTTCGTCGTGCTGCTCGCCATCGCCGTACGCACACGCCGGGAGTACACCGAAGCCCTCGTCGAACGCGCCCACCGGCTCGAACGCGAGCGAGACCAGCAGGCCCAGCTGGCGGCAGCCGCCGAACGCACGCGGATCGCCCGGGAGATGCACGACATCATCGGGCACAACCTGTCCGTCATCACGGGCCTCGCCGACGGCGGGGCGTACGCAGCGGTCAAGAATCCGGAACGCGCCGGCCAGGCCCTCGAAGCCATCGGCACCACAAGCCGCCAGGCCCTCGCGGAACTACGGCGCGTGCTCGGCGTCCTGCGCGAACCGGCCCCGGCCGCCGACCTGGCCCCCCAGCCCTCACTCGCCGACCTGGATGCCCTGCTGGCAGGCGTACGGGAGGCGGGGCTGCCCGTCCGGCTGACCGTCCAAGGCAGCCCCCCGCCGGTCCCCGCCTCACCCGGCCTGCAGCTCGCCGTCTACCGCGTGGTCCAGGAATCCCTCACCAACACCCTCAAGCACGCGGGCGCCGAAGCCACCGCCGAGGTCACCCTCACGTACACGCCCACCGGGCTGGAGGTGCGAACCACCGATTCGGGTGGCGGTCCCAACGCCCTTCGGAACGACAGGTCCGGCAGCGAACCCGGCATCAGCGGACGGGGCATCAGCGGAATGCGGGAGCGTGCCTCGCTCTACAACGGCACACTCGATTCGGGCCGCCTCCCCGCAGGCGGCTGGCAGACCCGACTTCGGCTTCCCCTGGAGGACACAGCCCCGTGACCACGGTACTCATCGCCGACGACCAGGCCATGCAGCGCTTCGGTTTCCGCATGCTGCTGGAGAGTCAGGACGACATGACAGTCGTCGGTGAAGCGGCCAACGGTACGGAGGCGGTGAGCCTGGTCGCCCGCCATCACCCCGACGTCGCCCTGATGGACATCCGGATGCCGGGACTCGACGGCATCGAGGCAACGCGCCGCATCATCAAGTCCGGCTCCCGCACCCGCGTCCTCATCGTGACGACCTTCGACCTGGACGAGTACGCCTACGACGGCCTGCGGGCCGGAGCGAGCGGATTCCTCGTCAAGGACGCACTGCCGGAGGAGCTCCTCTCCGGCATCCGGGCCGTGTCGAGCGGCGACGCTGTCGTCGCCCCGAGCCTCACCCGCCGACTCCTGGACGCCTACGCCCATCACCTGCCGGCCGCACCGGGCGGCAACCCGGTCATGGGAGACCGCCGCATCGCTTCACTGACAGAGCGGGAGAGGGAAATCCTCGCGGTCATCGGGCAGGGCTGGACGAACACCGAAATCGCCGCACGCCTCCACCTCGCCGAATCGACGGTGAAGACGCACGTCACCCGAATCCTCGCCAAGACGGGATCCCGGGACCGCATCCAGGCCGTCATCCTGGCGTACGACACACGAATGGTGAACCCGCGATAGCCGGCATGTTCGGCCCCACCCGCTTGAGGCCGAAAGGCCCGCAAACGCAGAAAAGCCCCGTGCCACAAGGGCACGGGGCTTTCCCGGAATAATTGTTCGGCGGCGTCCTACTCTCCCACAGGGTCCCCCCTGCAGTAC
>NZ_JBHWZS010000364.1:0-8048 GCF_042728155.1 Streptomyces sp. NPDC060209 | reverse complement strand
CTGCCGGGACGGACATCGTGCGCTACAGCCGTTCCAGGGGGGCGTGATCGCCCGGCGCACCCTTCGTGGGTGCGGGGAGTTCGGCCTTGACGCCGGGGTCGCCGACGTCCGCGGTGTAGTCGGACGGGGAGGTCTCGTCGATACCCGCCGGGGCCTTCAGCGCGTTGAGGACGAAGGTCAGCACGACCACGACGACGATGTTCAGCACGATCGCGGTGAGACCGATGTAGCCGATCTCGCCGATGCCCGGGATCTCCTTCGAGGACCCGCCGAAGTGCTTCTGGGTCGGGCTGGCGACGCCGTAGGCGGCCACCGTGCCGTAGATCATGCCGACCGCCCAGCCCGCGATCAGCGCCCAGCGGTGGAACCAGCGGGTGAACAGGCCGCCCACCAGGGCCGGCATCGTCTGGAGGATCCAGATGCCGCCCAGCAGCTGGAAGTTGATCGCGACCGTCTTGTCCATGGTGAGGACGAAGGCGAGCGCGCCGACCTTGACCAGCAGCGAGACCAGCTTGGAGACCTTGGTCTCCTGAGCCGGGGTGGCATCGGGCTTGATGAAGTCCTTGTAGATGTTGCGGGTGAAGAGGTTCGCCGCGGCGATCGACATGATCGCGGCCGGCACGAGGGCGCCGATCCCGATCGCGGCGAAGGCCACGCCCGCGAACCAGTCGGGGAACATGTTCTCGAACAGCTGGGGGATCGCGAGCTGCCCGTTGTCCACCTTGATCCCGGCGGCGATCGCCATGAATCCGAGCAGGGCCAGCAGGCCCAGCATCAGCGAGTACAACGGCAGGATCGTGGTGTTGCGCCGGATCACCTCACGGCTGCGGCTGGAGAGCGTCGCCGTGATCGAGTGCGGATACATGAAGAGGGCCAGTGCCGAACCCAGAGCCAGCGTGGCGTAGCCCCACTGGCCCATGTCGCCCGGGACGAGGCCCGCGACGGGCTTCCCCGCAGCCTCGTTCTTCGCCGAGAACGCCTCGCCCGCCTTGGCGAAGATGTCGTCGAACCCACCGAGCTTTATCGGGATGTAGATGATCGCCACGGCGATGACCAGGTAGATCAGGCCGTCCTTGACGAACGCGATGAGCGCGGGCGCGCGCAGCCCCGAGGAGTAGGTGTACGCGGCGAGGACGGCGAAGGCGATCAGCAGCGGCAGGTCCTTGATGAACCAGTGCGTGTTCTCGCCGCCGCCGACGCCCATGACGTCCAGCACGGCCTGGATGCCGACCAGCTGGAGCGCGATGTACGGCATCGTGGCGAGGATGCCGGTGAGGGCCACCGCCAGCGAGAGGCCCTTGGAGCCGAAGCGGCCGCGGACGAAGTCCGAGGTGGTGACGTAGCCGTGCTTGTGCGAGACCGACCACAGGCGCGGCAGGAAGGTGAAGATCAGCGGGTAGACGAGGATCGTGTACGGGACGGCGAAGAAGCCGGCCGCGCCCGCCGCGTAGATCGCCGCGGGCACCGCGACGAAGGTGTACGCCGTGTAGAGGTCGCCGCCGAGCAGGAACCAGGTGACCCAGGTGCCGAACGACCGTCCGCCCAGGCCCCATTCGTCGAGACTGGCCTCGTTCTCGGCCTTGCGCCAGCGCGCGGCCATGAATCCGATGACCGTGACGGCGACGAAGAAGAAGATGAATACGGCGAGTGCGACGCCGTTCACGCCGTCCTTCATGCGGACGCACCTCCCTTGCGGGCGCGCTGGTCACGCTGCCACAACATGTACGCGATCATGGTGAGAGCGGTCGAGATGAGCACCCAGAGCATCTGGTACCAGTAGAAGAATGGGATGCCGATGAAGGTCGGTTCGACCTTCGCGTACGAACTGACCCAGAGCATCGCCACGAACGGGGCGATCAGACAGAGCGCGATCACCACCCTTGTGGGTGTCACTGTCGGTGCTGTCGGTGGGTTCGCACCGGTTTCTTCTGACATGTGGCGACTCCGTCCCCTCGCTGATCACCTGGTGTAATGCGCAGGAAATCTAGGCGAGAGTTCCGGCCACCGTCACCCCCCGTCCGCATTGCGGTCCTGCAACGGTCCGGTGTCGCCCGAAATGACTGATCCCCCCGCGCGTGCAGGGGGATCAACCGCCGAAGGGGCCCGGAAGTTTCTCAGTCGGTGGGACGCTTCAGGCGGGCCACGAACTTGTAGCGGTCGCCCCGGTACACCGAGCGCACCCACTCCACCGGTTCGCCGTCCCCGTCGATCGAGTGCCGGGACAGCATGAGCATCGGAAGGCCGACGTCCGTGCCGAGCAGTCCCGCCTCGCGCGGAGTGGCGAGGGAGGTCTCGATGGTCTCCTCGGCCTCGGCGAGCCGCACGTCGTACACCTCGGCCAGGGCGGTGTAGAGCGAGGTGTACTTCACCAGTGAACGGCGCAGTGCGGGAAAGCGCTTGGCCGAGAGGTGTGTGGTCTCGATGGCCATCGGTTCACCGCTGGCGAGCCGGAGCCGCTCGATCCGCAGCACCCGCCCGCCCGTCGTGATGTCCAGCAGCCCGGCGAGCGTGTCGTCCGCCGTGACGTAGCCGATGTCCAGCAGCTGGGACGTGGGTTCCAGGCCCTGGGCGCGCATGTCCTCGGTGTACGAGGTGAGTTGCAGGGCCTGGGAGACCTTCGGCTTGGCGACGAAGGTGCCCTTGCCCTGGATGCGCTCCAGCCGGCCCTCGACCACCAGCTCCTGGAGGGCCTGACGCACCGTGGTGCGCGAGGTGTCGAACTCCGCGGCCAGGGTCCGCTCGGGCGGCACCGGGGTGCCGGGCGGCATGGTGTCCGTCATTTCGAGGAGATGGCGCTTGAGCCGGTAGTACTTCGGGACGCGTGCCGTACGCGCACCCGCACCGGTCTCGCTCGTACTGCTGCCCCCGTCGGCACCCATGGCCCGCCTTCCCGACTGCTGCGTTGCTGCCGTCACCGGCTCCTCCGTCTGTCGCGGCTCACATGGTGGCACGGTCCGGTCACGGGTCGTCGCCCTCCCTCAGGTGTCGGTCCGATAACGGACGCGAGTGCACTTCTTATACACCCTTGACACCCCTAAAGGTCTAGGCCAAGCTCCCGGTACTGGTCTAAACCATTAAAGACCAGGTCCCAGCCCCACAGGTAGCGCCAGGCGTACGTCTTCGCGGTGGGCGGGGGGTTGCTGGTATCCCTGAGGAGGGTGTGGCATGAAGCGCAAGCTCATTGCGGCAGTAGGCGTCGCAGCGATGATGACCGGAATCGCGGCGTGTGGTGGGGACAGTAATGACAACGCCTCGAAGGACCCGAAGGACCGCACCGAGAGCCTGACGGTCTGGCTCATGGTCGACGCGCAGAGCACCTGGCCGGAACTGGTCAAGGACGTCAACGCGCAGTTCAACAAGAAGTACCCGAAGGTCAAGGTCAACGTCCAGTACCAGCAGTGGGCGGACAAGGCCAAGAAGCTCGACACGGCCCTCGGTGGCGACAAGTTCCCGGACGTCGTCGAGCTCGGCAACACCGAGACGATGCAGTACATCCTCAACGGCGCCCTGGCCGAGATCGACCCCAAGAAGTACGACAACTCGGACACCTGGATCAAGGGTCTGAAGGACACCTGCACCTTCGAGGGCAAGCAGTTCTGCGTGCCCTACTACGCGGGCGCCCGTGTCGCGATCTACAACAAGGACATGCTCAAGAAGGGCACCGGCAGCGACGCCCTCCCGCAGACCGAGGACGAGCTGCTCGCCGCCCTCGACAAGGTCTCGGCGGAGTACAGCAAGAAGGACAAGCGCTTCTCGTCCCTCTACCTGCCGGGCCGTTACTGGTACGCGGCCATGTCCTACGTCGCGGGCTACGGCGGCTCCATCGCCGAGTACGACGAGGGCGCGAAGGAGTGGAAGGGCAACCTCTCCTCCCCCGAGTCCCAGAAGGGCATCGAGCACTTCGTCAACCTGGTCAAGAAGTACAACAAGGCCGACCAGACCAAGGACGAGCAGGACCACGCCAACGTCATGGCCAACGAGAAGGCGGCCCTGATCTACGGCAACGGCTGGGAGGCCGGCTCCGTCGTCGACGGCGCCAACAACGGCAACCCGAAGCTCGAGGGCAAGATCGGCACGGCCGGTATGCCCGGCCCGGACGGCAAGGCCCTCCCGTCCTTCATCGGCGGTTCGGACCTCGCGGTGACCGCCAAGTCCAAGGTCACCGACCTGGGCGAGGAGTGGGTCTCGCTCTTCACCAGTGAGAAGTCGCAGGAGGTGCTCACCTCCAAGAACATCCTCCCGAACAACGAGAAGCAGCTCGAGCCGCTGAAGTCCAAGCCGGAGACGGCCGCCGTCGCCAACGCGGTGCCGGACGCCTGGTTCACGCCGATCGCGCCGGGCTGGACCTCCATCGAGAAGGAGGAGGTCCTGGAGAACATGCTCCTGGAGATCCTCAAGGGTGCCTCGGTGGCCGACGCCGCCAAGAAGGCCGACGACAAGATCAACGAGCTCATCAACAAGTAGTCCCCGGGCCTTCGGCTCTCCAGGCGGGGGTCCGGCGAACACCGGGCCCCCGCCTCCCTTTTCTGAGGTAGAACGCCGTGATTCCCGGGTGCAGATCCCCGGAATCCCGATGGAAGGTCAGTCACGTGACTGCTGCCGACACCAAGGCCGCCGGTCCACCGGTCCCCGTACCGCGTGTCCCGGAGAAGACCGGGAATCCGCCCTCCGGGCAGGAAGCCGCCGGGCCACGCCCGAAGAAGCGGCGGAAGAAGGGGGAACTCCTCCCCTACCTCCTGATCCTGCCGGCGATCCTGGCGATCGCCGCCGTCTACGTCTACCCGCTGATCAAGACCGTGATCATGTCCTTCCAGGACCTGGGACGGGCGGCCCTCTGGGGCAACGGCGAGACCCCGTGGGTCGGCTTCGAGCAGTTCACCAACATCCTCGGCGACCCGGAGTTCTGGTCGGTCGTCGGCAGGACCGTCGTCTTCATGACCATATGCGTCGTGCTGACCATGGGCATCGGCCTGCTGATCGCGTTGATGATGCTGAGGGTCTCCACCTGGGTGCGGATCGTCCTCACGGTGGCCCTGATCGCCGCCTGGTCCATGCCGCTCATGGTCGCCGCCTCGGTCTTCCGCTGGCTCTCCGACTCCGACTACGGCCTGATCAACACCCTGCTCGCCGACCTCACGGGCAACGAGGACCGGTGGCTCGGCCACAACTGGTTCCTCGACCCGTGGCAGGGCTTCGGCATCATCACGCTCCTGGTCGTCTGGGGCGCCATCCCGTTCGTCGTGATCACGATGTACGCGGCCCTCACCCAGGTCCCCAAGGAGCTGGAGGAGGCGGCGGCGCTCGACGGAGCCACCGCCTTCGGCGTCTACCGCTACGTGACCTGGCCCGTCATCAAGCCGGTCTTCACGATGGTCGCCACGCTCTCGGTCATCTGGGACTTCAACGTGTTCGGCCAGATCTGGCTGCTGCGCGGCAACAAGCCCGAACCCGAGTACGAGACCCTCGGTCTCTACTCCTTCTCCAAGGCGTTCGAGTCCACCTCCTTCAGCCAGGGCAGCGCGATCGCACTGATCACCGTCCTGATGCTCTCCGGCGTCGCCGTGTACTACCTGCGCCAGCTGATCAAGACGGGAGAGGTCGAATGAGCGCCTCCACGCCCACGAAAGCGCCGGCCCAGGTCCTGCGGCCCGACCGCAAGCGCAACCGCCTCGGCTACAACATCCTGGCGCTGGTCACGGCCGCGCTCATGGCCTTCCCGGTCTACTGGCTGATCGTCAGTTCGCTGCGTCCCAACCATGAGATCCGCTCCTACGACCAGACCCTGTGGCCGTCCTCCCTCACCTTCGACAACTTCGCGCGTGCGGTGAAGCAGGACAACTTCGCCACGGCGATCCAGTCGAGCCTCATCGTCTCGGTCACGGCCGTCGTCGGCGGGATGATCATCGCGACCCTCGCCGCGCTCGCCATCGGGCGCTTCCGCTTCTTCGGGCGGAAGGCGCTGATGATGATCATGATTCTGGTCCAGATGCTGCCGCCGACCGCGATGCTGATCCCGATCTACCTCCAGCTCAACGCGCTGGGAGGCATCGATGAGTACTGGGGGCTCATCGTCGTCTACCTGGTGTCCACGCTGCCGTTCGCGACCATCATGATCCGCGGGTTCGTGATCAACATCCCCGTGGAGCTCGAGGAGTCCGCGATGGTGGACGGCTGTACCCGCATGGGGGCCTTCCGCCGGGTCATCTTCCCGCTGCTGGCGCCGGGGCTCGCGGCCGCGTCCATCTTCGCGCTGGTCAACGCCTGGAACGAGTACCTCTTCGCGTACATCCTGATCAACGACAACTCCAAGTACACGCTCAACGTGTGGCTGATGACGTTCACGACGGAACGCGGTACGGACTACGGCGCGTTGATGGCGGCCTCCACGCTCATCTCCATCCCGGTCGTCATCTTCTTCATGATCATTCAGGGGAAGATGGCAACGGGGCTCACCTCCGGCGCCGTGAAGGGATAACGCAGCCCCATGACCACACTCGTTTCCACCACGGACACCGTCACCCGCGACGCGCTCGCCGTCCTGCAGCCCGGCTTCACCGGCACGACCGCCCCGGACTGGCTCCTGCGCAGGGTCGGTGAAGGCCTGGCCTCCGTCGGACTGTTCGGCCGCAACATCCACTCGCCCGAGCAGCTCGCCGCGCTCACGGCCCGGCTGCGGGCCGAGCGGGACGACGTACTCGTCGCGATCGACGAGGAGGGCGGCGACGTCACCCGGCTGGAGGTCCGCAGCGGCTCGTCCTTCCCGGGCAATCTCGCCCTCGGCTCCGTCGACGACGTGGACCTGACCAGGGCCGTCGCCCGGGAGCTCGGCCGCCGGCTGGCCGAGTGCGGGGTCAACCTCAACTGGGCACCGTCCGCCGACATCAACTCCAATCCGGGCAACCCGGTCATCGGTGTGCGCTCCTTCGGCGCCGACACCGGGCTCGTCGCCAGACACACCGCCGCCTACGTCGAGGGCCTCCAGGCCGCCGGTGTGGCCGCCTGCACCAAGCACTTCCCGGGGCACGGCGACACGGCGGTCGACTCGCACCACTCGCTGCCCCGCATCGATGTGGACCCGGACACCCTGCACGCCCGTGAGCTGGTGCCTTTCCGGGCCGCCGTCGCAGCGGGTTCCAAAGCGGTGATGAGCGCCCATATCCTGCTTCCCGCACTGGACCCGAACCGGCCCGCGACCCTGAGCCCGCAGATCCTCACCGGTCTGCTGCGCAAGGAGATGGGCTACGAAGGGCTGATCGTCACCGACGGCATGGAGATGGACGCCATCGCCGGCACGTACGGCATCGAGCGAGGATCCGTCCTCGCCATCGCCGCGGGAGCCGACGCCATCTGTGTCGGCGGCGGGCTGGCCGACGAGGACACGGTGCTGCGGCTGCGCGACGCCCTGGTGGCAGCGGTGCGGAGCGGTGAGCTGCCCGAGGAGCGGCTGGCCGACGCGGCCGCGCGTGTACGGGCCCTCGCGTCCTGGACGCAGGGGGTCAGGGGGGCTGCCTCGGAGCCGGGCGCGGACATGCAGGAGGGGACCGCGCCCGGCGCCGGAGCCGGCATCGGTCTGGTCGCCGCCCGCCGGGCCGTGACGGTCACGGGCACCGCCGAGCCGCTGAGCGAGCCGGCGTACGTCGCGGCGCTCACCCCGGTCGCCAACATCGCGGTCGGTGACGAGACCCCGTGGGGCGTCGCGGCCGAGCTGGCCCGGATACTGCCCGGCACGGAGACGGGCACCTACAGCAGCGGAAGCACGTCGCCGGCCGCCGAGGTGCTGAGGGCCGCGGGGGAGCGGCGCATCGTCGCCGTCGTCCGGGACGCCCACCGGCACGGGTGGATGAGCGAGGCGCTGGACGAGGTGCTGGCGGCGCGTCCCGACACGGTCGTGGTCGAGATGGGCCTGCCCGAGGCGCCGCCCCGTGGCGTGCTGCACATCGCCACGCACGGCGCGGCACGGGTGTGCGGGGTCGCGGCCGCGGAGGCGATCACGGGCACGCGTTCCTGAGCCCCGAGCACGACGCGGGAGGGCCGGGCACCTTCACAGG
>NZ_JBHWZS010000363.1:0-8062 GCF_042728155.1 Streptomyces sp. NPDC060209 | reverse complement strand
CCGCTCCCGCGGTGTCACGCCCGTCGCGAAGGTCAGTACATGAGGGCGTCATCCATGTCGGTCTGCCAGTAGGTGACGGCCAGGGTGCTGTCGACGTACACGTCCTTGCTCAGCGGGACGCTCACCGGCGTGCCCACGGATTCCGAGTCCGCGCCCTGGAAGCCGACGGCCAGGTCCTTGGTGGAGTAGCCGCCCGTGCCGCTGCCGTCGGCGGACGAGGTCATGACGCCGGTGTAGGCGGACTGGCCCGGGGTGAGGACGACGACGGCCTGCGGCACGCTCTCCTCGACAGTCCGGGGGACGGACTGCGCCTCACCGAACCTCAGGAACGGGTAGGAGTAGGCGTAGCAGGCCTTCGAGCCGGTGTTGGTCACCGTGAGCAGCATGTGGTTGATGGGGCGCGTGACGCTCGTCATCGTGAGCTTCGTGTTCGCTCCGGTGCAGGTGGGCAGGGATTCGCCGTTGTCACCGCTGTCGCCGTCACCGCTGTCCTGCGGCTGCTTCGTGGTGGGCTTCGCCTTGGGGGAACCGGAACCATCGGCGGCGCCCGAACCGGAGTCGGAAGTGCCTGACCCCTCAGTCGGCTTCTCGCCCTTGTCCGCCGCCGGGGCGGCCGAGGTGCCGCCGGCCGGTGCCTGGGACGCCGAGCCGGTGGAGCCGTCCGCGGCTGCCGGGCTGTCGCTCTGGCAGGCCGTCAGCGACAGGGCGGCGATCAGCGCGGCGGTGCCGAGGGCGGAGGTGCGGGCGGCGCGGCGGAAGCGAAGGTTGCGCATGAGACAGTTCTCCCCGTTTGAAGATGATGGGTGCCCGGGGCGCCGTTTGGCTCCCTGAGGTGCGGGCGGGTGTACTGGTCGGTGACGCATGATCAGAGGCGTTACAGGAGTGCGATGACGATCGCGATGCAGGCGATCAGCACTCCCGTGGCGACCACGTCGGTCAGGCTGAGTTCAGGTCGATCACGCACGTCGGCTCCCGGGACGGGTGAGGGTGGGATGTACGGGTCGCGGGGAACGCCGCGGTGTGTCCACATCCTTTCCAGGCCCGGATTTCCGTTGCAACGGTTGCCGTGGCATGCGGGACGCTGGAACGCCTGCACGCACTCTGACCTGCGCGGACATCACCTCCCTGGAACGCCTTTCCGGGAAGGAACGGAAGGGGAACGGTCGGGGTGGGCACAGAGATCCAGGACTTCGCGGCACTGCTCAGGGGGCTGAAGGAGCGGTCCGGTCTCAGCTACGGGGCGCTCGCCGGGAAGCTGCACATGAGCACCTCGACCGTGCACCGCTACTGCAACGGCGACGCCGTTCCCCATGACTACGCGCCCGTCGAACGCTTCGCGCGGGTGTGTCGGGCGTCGGCCGACGAACTGATGGCACTGCACCGGAAGTGGATCCTGGCCGACGAGGCGAAGCGGCGGGGGACGCGGAAACCGGAAGCGGGTGGGGCGGCTGCTGCGACCGACTCGTCCGAGGCAGCCGTTCCCTCGTTCACGGATCCCGAGCCGGTCGTCCCCGAGCCCGCCGCCCCGGACAGTGCCGCGCCCTGGGGTCAGGCCGAATCGGAAGCGGTCTCACGGCCCGAAACGGAATCCGTATCGGGGGACGTGACACCGGAGGGGCCCCGCCCCGGACCCGTCCCCGCTCCCCGGCGGCGAACCACACGGAGACTGCGCGTCCTGCTCACCGCGGTGGCGGTCGTGGCCCTCACCGTCCCTGCTGCCCTCGCCGTACGCGGCCTCGGCAGCGACGAGCCGTCGGACGACGGACGGACGGACGCTGCGCCCAGCCGCACGCTGGTCGTTCCCAGTGGCCGTGCGAGCGCGAGCGTGAAGCCGAGCGGGAGCGCCGGTGCTTCGGCGACGCCCAGCAGCGCCGCTCCCTCGCCCGCCGGCAGGAGCAGCGCTCCTGCCGGGCCCTCGCCGTCCTCGCGCGGGCCGCAGGGCGGTGGCGTGCCCGTGCACGCCACCATCAGCTCGTACAACTGGGAGTCGCCCTGCGGGCAGTACTACATGCTCGACCAGGAGCCCGACGACGTGCCGCCGCCACCGGCGCCTCAGGACACCCGTGGCTGGGCGCGGGCCCTCGGCGGTGTGGACGGGGGTGACATGAAGCTCGAACTCACCCTCCAGGGGACGTCGGGCGAGGCGGTCGTGCTGAACGGGCTGCATGTGCGGGTGCTGGGACGCAACGCGGCGCTCGCCCGGTCCGCGTACTCGATGGGGAACGGCTGCGGGGGAGGCATCACGCCGCAGACCTTCGACATCGACCTGGACGACAGCCGGCCGCGTTCGAAGCCCGTCGCCGGGGAGGACGCCGGCAAGGTCGTCCCCGCGAAGGACTTCCCGTACCGGGTGAGTTCCACCGATGTCGAGGTGTTCAACCTCGACGCGCATGTGGAGGGGCACGACGTGACCTGGTACCTGGAGCTGGAGTGGACCAGCGGCGGCCGGAGCGGAACCCTGCGCATCGACGACGGGGGCAAGCCGTTCCGTACGAGCAGCCTCGCCGCCCGGCCGGAGTACTACTACCGCTCGGACACGGCGCAGTGGGTCCCGGCGGAGTACTGACGGTGGTGCCGAGGCGGGCGTCGCGCGGCTCGGCGGCCGGTTTCCGGTCCGTGTCGGTGCGGGTTCAGCGGCGCAGGGAGGTCTCCTGCCGCATGTGGGACAGCTTCTGGGGATTGCGAACGGCGTAGAGCCCGGTGATGAGGCCGTCGTCGATGCGCACCGCCATGACGGTGTCGAGGGCGCCTTCGAGCCTGAGGACCAGTGCCGGACCGGCGTTGACCTGCGCCGGCCGGAATGTCGGCGCGGAGACCTTGCCCAGCCCGCCGACCAGCAGCCGGGCCACCTTGTCGGCCCCCACGACGGGCCGGAGGATTGCCTGCTTGACCCCGCCTCCGTCACCCAGGAGGACGACGTCCGGCGCGAGGATGTCGAGCAGGCTCTGCAGATCGCCCGTCTCGACCGCCCCTCGGAACGCGTCGAGTGCCTCACGGGTCTCGTTCGGGGAAACGGTCCCGCGCGGCCTGCGCGCCGCGACGTGGGCGCGTGCCCGGTGCGCGATCTGGCGGACCGCGGCCGGGCTCTTGTCGACGGCTTCGGCGATCTCCTCGTAATCGAGGCCGAACACCTCGCGCAACACGAACACCGCCCGTTCGCTCGGTGAGAGCGTCTCCATCACCAGCAGCATCGCCATCGAGACGCTGTCCGCCAGCTCGACGTCCTCGGCCACATCGGGCGCGGTGAGCAGTGGCTCGGGCAGCCAGGTGCCGACGTAGGACTCCTTGCGGCGGCCGAGCGTGCGCAGCCGGGTCAGCGCCTGGCGCGTGGTGATCCGGACCAGGTACGCACGCCGGTCCCGCACGGCGTCGAGATCGACACCCGCCCACCGCAGCCAGGTCTCCTGCAGGACGTCCTCCGCGTCGGCGGCCGAACCGAGCATCTCGTAGGCGACGGTGAACAACAGGTTGCGATGGGCGACGAACGTCTCGGTGGCCGGGTCGGGGCGTCCCGCGTCGATGGGCCGCCCGGCCGTGTCGTCCGTGTGCGTGGGCTCGCTGTGCTCGCTCTTCACCGGCTGCTCCTGCCTGTTCGCTCTCGACGGTGTCACGCGCACAAGACGCCGGACCCCGCCGCTCTGTGACACCCGCCGGCGATGGCGTACGTCACACGGCCGTCCTGTCACACGGAGCGTGGCGCCGGCATCTCGTGTTCGTCCAGTGCAACACCACGAGTGAGGACGACATCATGGACGCACGGTTCAACCTGTTCGAGAACGAGGTCGGCTCCAAGTTCGCCAAGCGGTTCGCCAACGCCGGCCTGGTGGTGCAGCGTTCGCCGCTGCCGAAGTCCACGCAGGAGCTGGTGTCGCTGCGCGCCAGTCAGATCAACGGCTGCGGCTGGTGCATCGACGTGCACGTCAAGGAGGCCGCGGCCGAGGGTGAGACCGCGGTCCGGCTCCACCTGGTCGCCGCCTGGCGCGAGTCCACCGTCTTCACCGAGGCCGAGCAGGCCGCGCTGGCGCTCGCCGAGGAGGGCACCCGGCTCGCCGACGCCCACCAAGGGGTGTCCGACGAGACCTGGGCCCTGGTGCGCAAGCACTACGACGACGACCAGATCGCGGCGCTGGTCTCGCTGGTCGCCCTGATCAACGCTGCCAACCGGCTCGCCGTGATCGTGCATCAGCGGGGCGGCTCCTACGAGGCCGGGATGTTCGCCGCCGCGTTCGACTGAACGGCAGCCGCGCCCGGCCGGGATCGCGGAATCGCCCGTGCGGGATCGTGTCCCGCACGGGCGATCCGTGCTGTTCCATCCGTCAGGCGCCGGCTTCGTGCAGGCGCCGGAGGCCGGGTCAGAGGCGCTCGGGCGTCCTGATGCCGAGCAGCTTCATGCCCTGGTGCAGGGTGCGGGCGGTGAGCTCGACGATGAACAGCCGGTTCTCGACGACCTCCGCCGGGTTCTCGTCGCTCAGCACCTGGCACTGGTCGTAGAACGTGGTGAGGTGCGAGGCCAGCTGGTACAGATACGCGGCCAGCTTGTGCGGCTCGTACCCCTCGGCCACCTCTTCCAGGACCGCGCCGAACTGGTCGAGGTGCAGGCCCAGCGCGCGCTCGGCCGGGGCCAGGTCCAGCTCCGGGTGCGCGGCGGGCTTCGCGTCGCCCGCCTTGCGCAGGATGGAGCGGATCCGGGCGTAGGCGTACTGGAGGTACACCGACGTGTCGCCGTTCAGCGACACCATCTGGTCCAGGTCGAACTTGTAGTCCCGCACGGCGGAGGTCGACAGGTCCGCGTACTTCACGGCGCCGACCCCGACGTACCGGCCGTTCTCGACGATCTCCTCCTCGGAGAGGCCCACCTTCCCGGCCTTCTCCCGGACCACGGCGGTGGCGCGCTCGACGGCCTCGTCCAGCAGGTCCTCCAGCCGGACGGTGGTGCCCTCACGGGTCTTGAACGGCTTGCCGTCCTTGCCCAGGACCGTGCCGAAGGCCAGCTGGTGCGCCTTGACGTCCTCGTTCAGCCAGCCGGCGCGGCGGGCCGTCTCGAAGACCATCTTGAAGTGCAGGGACTGCCGGGCGTCGACCACGTAGACCAGGGTGTCGGCCTTCAGGTTCTGCACGCGGTCGCGGATCGCGGAGAGGTCGGTGGCCGCGTAGCCGTAGCCGCCGTTGGTCTTCTTGACGATCAGCGGGACCGGGTTGCCGTCCGGGCCCTTCACGTCGTCGAAGAACACGCACAGCGCGCCCTCGGAGCGGACGGCGACGCCCGTCTCCTCCAGGATCCGGCAGGTCTCCTCGAGCATGTCGTTGTAGCCGGACTCGCCGACGATGTCGGGGTCGGCGATCTCCATGTCGAGCTTGTTGAAGACGGAGTAGAAGTAGATCTTCGACTCGTCCACGAAGCCCTGCCAGAGTGCCAGCGTCTCCGGGTCACCGGCCTGGAGGGCCACGACGCGGTCACGGGAGCGGGCCTTGAACTCCTCGTCGGAGTCGAACAGGACCCGCGACGCCTTGTAGACACGGTTCAGCGACGACATCGCCGCCTCGCCGTCCGCCTTGCCGCCTTCGTGCTCCAGCTCGCCCGGGTGCTCGAAGAGGTACTGGATGAGCATGCCGAACTGGGTGCCCCAGTCGCCGATGTGGTGGCGCCGGACGACGTTCTCACCGGTGAATTCGAGGATCTGGACCATCGCGTCACCGATGACCGCCGACCGCAGGTGGCCGACGTGCATCTCCTTGGCCACGTTCGGCTGGGCGTAGTCGATCACGGTCGTGCCCGCGGCGGACTTCAGCGGGACACCGAGCCGGTCGCCGTCGGCGGCCCGCGCGGCGAGCGTCTCGGTGATCGCCCGGTCGGTGAGCGTGACGTTCAGGAAGCCGGGGCCGGACACCTCGATGTCCTTGATCAGGGCGCCGGTGGGGAGGGCCGCCGTGACCTTGGAGGCCAGCTCGCGCGGGTTGCCCTTGAGCTTCTTGGCGAGCGCGAGGATCCCGTTGGCCTGGAAGTCGGCCCGGTCGCTTCGGCGCAGCAGCGGGTCCGCGGTGCCGGCCTCCGGCAGCGCTGCCGTCAGGGCGTCCGCCAGCTGCTGCTGGAGCGTGGAAGCGAGGGAAGGGACCGAAGCCATGAGCCGGCTGCCGTTTCGGTAGAGGACAAGGGATCACCCCAGTATCCCACGGGGTGCAAAGCCGTTTTCGCGCTGCGGGCGGTACCTGGGAGAATGGTGGTGCCCTTCGTGGGCGTCCCCTACGAGTCCTACACGAGAGAAGGACGTGCCGACCGTGGCTTCGAGTCAGAGCAGCACCGAGACCGACTGGGTCTCCCGCTTCGCGGACGATGTCATCGCCGAATCGGAGCGACGTGCGCCTGGCAAACCGGTCGTCGTCGCGTCCGGCCTGTCCCCGTCGGGTCCCATCCACCTGGGCAACCTCCGCGAGGTCATGACCCCGCACCTCGTCGCCGACGAGATCCGCCGCCGCGGGTACACCGTGCGCCACCTGATCTCCTGGGACGACTACGACCGCTACCGCAAGGTGCCGAACGGCGTCGAGGGCGTCGACGACTCCTGGCAGGCGCACATCGGCAAGCCGCTGACCTCGGTGCCCGCCCCGGCCGGGTCGGCGTACCCGAACTGGGCCGAGCACTTCAAGGCCGCGATGACCCAGGCGCTGGACGAGCTCGGCGTCGAGTACGACGGGATCAGCCAGACCGAGCAGTACCTGGCGGGTACGTATCGCGAGCAGGTCCTGCACGCGATGAAGCACCGTGCCGACATCGACGCGGTCCTGGACCGCTACCGCACCAAGAAGGACGGCGCGGCGGGGGCGAAGGGCGGCAAGAAGCCGCAGCAGAAGAAGGTCGACGAGGCCGAGCTGGAGGCCGCCGAGGGCTCCGGCGCGGCGGACGAGGACGACGGCGGCTCCGGCTCGGCCGGCTACTTCCCGTACAAGCCCTACTGCGGCAACTGCGAGAAGGACCTCACCGTCGTCACCTCCTACGACGACGACTCGACCGAGCTGAACTACACCTGCTCGGCCTGTGGCTTCGCCGAGACGGTCCGGCTCAACGAGTTCAACCGCGGCAAGCTGGTCTGGAAGGTCGACTGGCCGATGCGCTGGGCCTACGAGGGCGTGATCTTCGAGCCCAGCGGCGTGGACCACTCCTCACCCGGCTCGTCGTTCGTCGTCGGCGGCCAGATCGTCCGCGAGGTCTTCGACGGCGTCCAGCCGATCGGGCCGATGTACGCGTTCGTCGGGATCTCCGGCATGGCGAAGATGTCCTCCAGCAAGGGCGGCGTGCCGACTCCGGCCGACGCGCTGAAGATCATGGAGGCGCCCCTGCTGCGCTGGCTGTACGCGCGCCGCAGGCCCAACCAGTCCTTCAAGATCGCCTTCGACCAGGAGATCCAGCGCCTCTACGACGAGTGGGACTCGCTGGCCCGCAAGGTGGCCGACGGCACGGTGCTGCCCGCCGACGCCGCTGCCTACGCCCGAGCCATCGGCACGGCCGCCGGGGAGCTGCCCAGCACCCCCCGCCCGCTGCCGTACCGCACGCTCGCCTCGGTCGCCGACATCACCGCCGGCGCGGAGGACCAGACGCTGCGCATCCTCAGCGAGCTCGACCCGGAGAACCCGCTGACCTCGCTCGACGAGGCACGGCCCCGGCTCGACCGCGCCGAGAACTGGATCACCACCCAGGTGCCGGCCGAGGCCCGCACCATCGTCCGCGACGAGCCGGACAAGGAGCTGCTCGGCTCCCTGGACGAGCAGGGCCGCGAGTCGCTGCGACTGCTGCTGGAAGGGCTCGACTCGCACTGGTCGCTGGACGGCCTGACCACGCTCGTCTACGGAGTGCCGAAGGTGCTGGAGGGCCTGGCGCCGGACGCCAAGCCGACACCCGAGCTGAAGGTGGCACAGCGCTCCTTCTTCGCGCTGCTGTACCGGCTGCTCGTCGGCCGGGACACCGGGCCGCGCCTGCCCACGCTCCTCCTCGCGGTCGGGGCGGACCGGGTGCGGACGCTGCTCGGCGCGTAGCGCCACGGATGTGAGGACGGGCGGGCCGCTCAGC
>NZ_JBHWZS010000362.1:0-8093 GCF_042728155.1 Streptomyces sp. NPDC060209 | reverse complement strand
GCCTGTGCCGCCCCCCGGATGTGCCGACGTGTCCTCAGGTCTGGGGACGGCTGCCGTGGTTCGCGCCGTTCTTGCGGCGGGCCTTCTTCTTGCGACGTCGCTTCGAGGACATCGAACCTCCTCATTAGGTAGTTTCTGCACGCTATCAACCGGATTGTCGGCTCCGGCGATCACAGAGCCCCTTACCCGCCGGCGCGGCGGCAAACACCAGACGGGAATGCAATCGAGTGGCGTACGTCACGGCACGCGACGGCTTGCTCACTCCGCGCGTCGGCCCCCCACGCCCGGACCGGATCGGCGCTCCGGCCTTCATGGACAGTCGCCGACCTGCTGTGATGTGATCCGTGCGGCGGAACGGCCCTGTCCGGCGCTGCTCACCGGGCGATCCCCAGGTGCGTCGCGCGAAGGCGGCCGAACCCCCTCGTCATGCCTTGCGCCGCTCGAAAATCCGTGGGTCCCCGCATCGCCACGGCGAGCGCCCGGGTCCGTCCCCCCAGGCTCGAAAGTTCCGTACACATGCAGAAGACCAAAGCCGCACTCTGGGAATTCCTCCAGGGACTCGGCAAGACGTTCATGCTCCCGGTGGCCCTGCTCGCGTTCTGCGGCATCATGCTGGGCATCGGCTCCTCACTCTCCAGCGAGGCCGTCACCGACAACCTGCCCTTCCTGAAGGCCGAGGGCTTCCACCTCGTCTTCACCTGGATGGCCAACACGGGTCTGGTCGCCTTCACCTTCCTGCCCGTCCTCTTCGCGATGGCGATTCCGCTCGGTCTCGCCCGCGAGGACAAGGGCGTGGCGGCGTTCTCGGGCTTCGTCGGCTTCGCCGCCATGAATCTCGCGGTGAACTTCTACCTCACCGCCAAAGGCGTCGACTTCGAGGACGAGGAAGCGATCAAGCACTACGGCATAGCCGATGTGCTGGGTGTGCAGTCCATCGACACGGGACTCCTCGGAGCCGTGGCCGTTGGCATCGTTGTCAGCCTTCTCCACCAGCGCTTTCGTACGCAACGAATGCCTGACGCCCTGGCCTTCTTCGGCGGGCTGCGCTTCGTCCCGATCATCTCCGCCCTCGCCCTGAGCGTGCTCGGTCTGCTCATCCCCCTGGTGTGGCCGGCGTTCAACGGCTGGATCACCGCCGTGGGCCGCGGCATCGGGCACACCGGTGTCTTCGGGCCGTTCTTCTTCGGCATGGGAGAGGTGCTTCTGCGACCGATCGGGCTGCACCACATCCTCGTGGCCATGTTCCGCTTCACCGACGTCGGCGGTTCGGGTGCCGTATGCGGGGACAACGTCTCCGGGGCCCTGAACATGTTCTACGCGCACCTGGACTGCGCGGGCGCGCCGAATTCCGCGGTCACCGACGCGACGCACTTCCTCTCCCAGGGCAAGATGGCGTCCTACCTGGGCGGTCTCCCCGGCGCGGCGCTCGCGATGTACCACTGCGCGAACAAGAAGATGCGCCCGGAGATCAAGGCCCTGCTCGTGTCCGGTGTGGTGGCCTGCGTGGTCGGCGGCATCACGGAGCCGCTGGAGTTCCTCTTCCTGTTCGTCGCGCCGTGGCTGTACGCCATCCACGCGGTCCTGGTGGGGCTCGGCTTCCTCACGGCCGCCGTGCTCGGCGTCTTCATCGGGAACACCGACGGCAATGTCATCGACTGGCTGGTCTTCGGCGTGCTCCAGGGCTCGACGACCAAGTGGTACCTGGTGCCGGTGATCGCGGCCGTGTGGTTCGCCGTGTACTACTTCCTGTTCCGCTGGGCGATCACACGCTTCGACCTCAGGACTCCCGGCCGCGAGGAGGAGTCGGAGGAGAACGCCGAGGACGGCGAGGACGCGGCTCCGAAGGGGGCACAGGACCCCGCACGCGAGCTGGTCGCCGGGAAGTACGACGCCGTCGCCATCCTCGACGCGATCGGCGGTGCCGGCAACATCCGGTCCCTGGACAACTGCATCACCCGTCTGCGCATGACGGTTGAGGACGCCGCGCAGGTGGACGAGGCGCGACTGAAGAAGCTCGGTGCGGTAGGCGTGATCAAGCTCGACGGACACAACGTGCAGGTCGTCATCGGGCCGCAGGTCCAGTCGGTGAAGGACGCCATCGCCACCATGATCCCGGTGGGCTGACCATGGCTTCCCGCTCCCCCGCCTCCTCCGGCCGGGATCACGGAACCGCGAAGGATCCCTACGGCTTCGACACCCCGGTGGACCGGCGCGGCACCTGGTGCACGCAGTGGGACTACGTCGAGGACCGCTTCGGCGTGCCGGATCTGCTGCCGTTCACGATTTCCGACATGGACTTCGAGACCGCACCGGAGATCATGGCCGCGCTCCGCGGCCGCCTGGACCACGGTGTGCTGGGCTACTCGCGGTGGCGACAGGACGACTTCCTCTCCGCCATCGTCCACTGGTACGCGACGCGGCACGCGACAGCCATCGACCCCGGGTCGATCGTCTACGCGCCCTCCGTCGTCTACCAGCTGTCGCAGCTGCTCCGGCTGTGGTCGAGCCCTGGTGACGGCGTGGTGGCCCATACCCCCATGTACGACGCGTTCCCCAAGACCGTGGCGGCCCACGGGCGGCGGCTCCGGGAGTGTCCGCTCGACGACTGGACGGAGCTGGAGCGGCTCCTGGCGCTGCCCGACACGGCTGTGCTGCTGTTGTGTTCTCCGCACAACCCGACGGGCAGGGTCTGGTCCGCGGACGAGCTGGACCGTATGGCGCGGCTGTGCGCGCGGTACGGCGTGGCCGTCATCAGCGACGAGATCCACTCCGACCTGGCGCACGCCCCGCACGTCCACCGCCCCTGGGCCGCACACGGCGGCGAGGGGCGGTGGGCGATAGTCACCTCGGCGTCCAAATCATTCAACATCCCTGCCCTGACCGGCAGTTACGGGATCATCGGCGATTCGGCCTCGCGCGACGCGTACCTGCGGCAGCTCAAGGAGGCGGACGGGCTCTCCTCCCCCGCGGTGCTGTCGCTGGTCGGACACATCGCCGCGTACCGGGAGGGGGCGCCCTGGCTGGACGCCTTGCGCGCGTACCTCGCGGACAATCTCTCGACGGTCGCCGAGCGCCTCCACGGCGAGTTCCCGCAGCTCGGCTGGGAACCGCCGCAGGCGGGATACCTCGCCTGGATCGATCTGCGGCCGCTCGGCGTCGACGACGACGCCCTGCAGCGCGAGCTCGTCGAGGTGGAGAAGGTGGCCATCATGCCGGGAGCCGCTTACGGCTCCCCGGGGCGGGTCCGGCTCAATGTCGGGTGCCCCCGGTCCAAGGTGGAGAAAGGTGTCGAGGCACTGGTGCGCGCGCTGCGCCGGCTCATGTGAACGGGGCAGGCGGGTGGGCCGCGCCCCGATGGGGTCTGCCCGCCTGTCCGGCGAGGCCGGGCATTTTGCCCGCACATGGTTCCACCTCGTCTCTTGACATATATATAATTGCTATATGCATCAATCGCCGTCCCTGGCAGGTCCCACCGACGAGCAGCGCATCGAAGGCGCCGCTCGGGGCCTCCTCAGAGGCATCGGGCGGCTGTCGCAGACGCTCTTCCGAACCGGCGACTTCGGGCTCAGCCGCAGCCAGGTGGCCGTACTCGACGCCCTGGAGGACGGCCCCCGGCGGGTGACCTCACTCGCCGCGTACACGGGTACGGCCCAGCCCCGCGTGACCGTCGTCCTGCAGGGCCTCGAAGAACGCGGTCTGGCCACGCGCGAACGGCGGGGACCCGACCGGCGCGTCGTGGAGGCGTCCCTGACCCCGGCCGGCCGGGACCTGCTCGACCGGGGGCGCCGGCGGATGGCCGCTGCGCTCCTGCGAGGTCTCGACGCGGGCGTCGACGACTCCGAGCGCGCCGTGGCTGCCGCCCGGGAAGCCCTCACGACCTTGCTCACCGCGATGGATTCGGAGCCCAGTTGATCAGCCCAGGTACCACGCCGTCGGCCACGGCGCCGGAACTCGCGCCCTCCACACCCGCCACCGGCACACCCGCACCTGCGGCAGGCTCCGCGCGCGCCGTCGTACCGCACCGGGTCGGCGGACCCCGGCGACGGTGGGACTGGGTGCTCGCGGCAGATCCCGGTCTCGGGCAGTTGCAGGCGGGATGGCGCACCCTCGTCGCGATGGTGACCTCTCTCGCGGTCGGCTACGGGATGGCGCGTGCTCTGGACGTCCCCGCCATGATCGGCATGATGGTCGGCGGGATGATGGGCCTGATGAGCGCCTTCGCCGTCGCCGAGAACACCTGGCAGCGACTCACCCGCGCCATCCTGTGGATGCCGTTCCCCTACGCCGCCGTCCTGTGGCTGGCCGCCGAGCTGCACGACGACCGCGGCCTGGAGATCGGCATGATGGTCGTCGCACTGGCGCTGACCTTCTTCCTTGCCCGATTCGGACAGCTGCCCCTGCTCACGGGCATGATGCTCTTCAACGGCCTGATGGTCGGCATGATGGCGGGCATCCCCGCGGACATGTCGGGCAAGGCGTTCGCCGTCGCGCTGGTGTCCGCCGTCGCGGTGCTCCTGACACGGTTGCTGCTCTGCTGGCCGATGCCGCGAGAGGACCTCCTGCGCACCCAGCGCGCCTTCGTCGTGGAAGCACGCCGGGTGGCCGACGCGGCCGTCGAAGCGCTGGACCCCGACGCCGATCAGGAGCGGGCCGTGCGCCGTATGGCGCGCGCGCTGCACCACCTCAACGTCACCACCGTCACCATCGACGGCCGGCTCGCCCAGCCGGAGGTCGCCGCCGACCCGAGCATGGCCGAGCTGCTGCACCGCCACCTGTTCGACGCGGAACTGGCACTGCGCGGCATAGGCCGCGCGGTGCAGGACCTGGCCCGCCTCGACGCGCCACCGCACCTGCGTGAGGCGATGGCCGTCGGACTCGTCATCGCGCGGGACACCCCCCTCGGCAGCGCTCAGGGCCTGCGCCCCGCCGCCGAACGCATCCGCCGACAAGCCGACCGTGTGCTCGACCGCCCCGGTGCCGGCGGCAGGCAGGCGGAGACCGTCGAAGCGGCCTATCGCGTGGCACACCTCCTCGACTCCCTGGCAGGCTCGCTCTCCCACTGGCTCTCGCTGGGCTGGAGCACCCCGGAGTCCCCGGCGCAGGTCCCCTTCCAGCCGACCGTGGCTCTGGAGCGCAACCTGCCCGCCGGATCGGCTGCCGCCACCCAGCGTGTGCTCGCCTCGCGGACGGAGAAGAGCTGGCGACGCGCCATCCCCTTCGTGCGCGCACCTCTGCATGCGGGGATCGCCGCCGCCATCGTCTGCCCGATCACCGACGCCATCGACCCGCACCGCTTCTACTGGGGCCTGGTCGGCGTGATGATCACGCTCTTCGGCACGAACACGACGCACGAGCGCCTGCGCAAGTTCGCCCACCGCATGGCGGGCACCGTGGCCGGCGCGGTGATCGGCATCGCGCTGCTCCACCTCCTGGGCCGCGGCCACGTCTACGGAACACTCACGATCATCGTGGCGGGGCTCACCCTCGGCGCCTGGGGAATGCAGCGCGCCTACGCCCTCTGGGTAGTCGGACTCGTCATCGCGCTGGTGCAGCTGTACGGGCTGACGACGCCCTACGGCGGCATGGACCATCTGCTCGGCGAGCGTCTCCTGGACAACGGTCTCGGGATACTCGTCGCGACCGGGTGTGCCGCGTTGATCTTCCCGCTGTCCAGCCGCAGGATCACGCGGGAGGCGGAGCGCGGCTACGTGTCCGCCGTCGACACTCTCGTCTCCCAGCTCGCCCTGCGCTGGGAGGACCCCGATGCTCCAGTCCGGCTGCGCGGAGCCGCTCGCGCGGTGGACTCCGCCCTGTTCCAGGTGGTGAGCCTGGCGCGTCCTCTGGTCCGGATGCCGCGCGGTCTGCGGGGACGTGACGCCGACAACCGCACCGCCCTGCTCACCACGGCCACGGGCCACGCCCGCGCCCTCGCGGCGGCGGCCGACATCGACATCGACCTGGCCCCCGGGCCGGCCGAACGGTTCGCACGCATCACCACGGCCCTGACCCGTTCGCTCCGGGCCCTGGACCGCTCACTGACCACCGGGGAGCCCGAGGAGGGCTGGCAGCGGGTCAGCCCGCTGGTGCGGGAACTACAGGCGGAACTGGACACGGCACCGCCAGGACCACGGGCGTCACGTATCCGCACGACGCTGCGGGAGTTGGCCGCACTGGACGAGACGCTCGCCGGGTACGCGGAGCGGTGCGGGCTCACTGTGCACTACAACTCGGCTGCGGAAACGGCGAGTTCACCGATGGAACGCCGCACCCAGGCGCTCGTGGCGGAGTGGGCGGTGCGGCCGCCGACGCGGGACACGGCCACAGGCAGTGCGGTTGCCGACGCACCCCTGCCGGGACAGATCCAGGCGGTGGAGACGACGCGGACCGCGGCGGACACCCCGGCCACGTCGCACGGCGGGGTCACCGTCGTCGGAGCCGTCCGGTGCCCCGCACACCCCGAGGGGTGTGCGGGCTGGGTCACCGTGATCGACGCACGGGGCAAGCGGGTCGCGGCAGGGCCGGTACGGTCGGGCCGGTACCGCGTCGAAGGGCTCCGGCCAGGTAGCCACACGGTCATCGTGTCAGCGGCGTCCCACGCACCGCACGCGGAGTTCCTGTATGTGCCGCGGACGCGGGAAGCGGGTGCGATCGGCCACGACATGCGGCTCTGACCTCCGCTCCCCGCCGTGCCCGCAGCGCCTCGTCAGTGGCCGGCGGCCGCCTTCACCAGTGCGACCGCGACGCCGATCACCGCGTCGGCCAGACCGGCGAGAACCGCCAGGAGGACGCCGCCTCCCATGCGCAGCCCTCCGGCGCAGCCCCAGGCGAAGAGTGACGCGATGCCCACACCGGCCGCCGTCATCAGCGCGGCGGACAGGGACAGGACGTCCAGGGCGGCGAGGGCGATCATCACAGCCGGGCCGACCGCGCAGGACAGCAGGGGGCTGCTGACGTAGAGCATGCGGCGCAGGTCGTGGCCGGTGGCGAGGTGGCGGTGCACCGTGCGGTGTGCCTGCTGGTCGGCGACGAACGCCGCGAGCCACAGCCCCAGAGCGGTCGTCAGGACCGTGGCCAGGGCGCCCGTGGTACCGGCGTCCCCCACGGACAGGCCGACCACCACGGCGATCATCGTGATCGTGGCGTAGATGCGCTCCTTGAGCCGGTCCACCAGAGCGCCCGCGGCCGGCTCGGCCGGCAGTTCCGGTCGCCGGTCGTCCGCCATCTGGTCTCCCTCGCCCGTCACGGGACGTCGGACGCCTCGCGCCGTGGGTCCGGCGCATCGGCGGGCCCGCGGACGGCGCCGTGGCCACGGCCACCAGCATGCCCTGCCGGCGGCCCGAATCCCGGAACCATGACCGGAGACCGCGTTGCGACGGGTCGTACGGGTGCCTCGGACCGCCTCCTGCTCACGGGTGATCGAGGTGGCGGAGGATCGAGGCCATTGAATCCTGCGGGTCCTCCCCCGCGGTGTCGACGACGACATGGTCCCGGTTCCACGGCTCGTAGTCGTGGTCGAGGACCTGCTGCCAGTCGGGCAGCGGCAGGCCGGGGATGTCGGTGGAGCGTGAGGACACCCGGTGCCGGTGCTCGTCCGGGTCCGAGCAGATCACCTCCACCTCGACGACGGGGACTGCCGCTCCCGCCCCGACGTCCCGCCAGCTGTCCCGGGTGACGGCCAGCGGATTCACGGATTCCGCGATCACGCCGAGTCCCTGCCGGAGGTGGTCGTCGGCCAGGGCGTATCCCACGGCGTATCCGACGGGTCCCAGGGGGCGCCGGGCCAGGCCCGAACGGACGACCGCCTGCTCGATGGTGTCGATCCGCAGGTGGACCGCGCCGATCCGTGAGGCGAGGAGTCGCGCGAGGGTTGTCTTGCCGGTTCCGGGCAGTCCGCCGATGACGATGAGCACGGTCCCATGCTGTCATCGAGCGCGCGGTCGGACGGCCGGCCGAGGACGAACGGGAGTTTCGCGACACCGCCCCAGCGGCCCCGGCCCGTCGCCCGGCGCGTTGCCGGGCGACGGGCAGCCGGACGTCAGAGCGACGTCATGACGTGCTTGATCCGGGTGTAGTCCTCGAAGCCGTACGCGGAG
>NZ_JBHWZS010000361.1:0-8110 GCF_042728155.1 Streptomyces sp. NPDC060209 | reverse complement strand
CCCTTGCACCCCTTGCTCGCCCGGCCGGGCCCGTATGGCAGAAGGCCTCCGGCTGTACAGGTTCCCGGGTGGAATCGCGGGGACGGCTCCGGGTGCCCACAGTGTGGTCTCTCGGCAGACGAGCGGAAGGGAGCAACCCCCCGGGGTCTGTGACTCGTCCGGGGGTTCCCGGGACAACAGCCCGCGCTGCTCGTCAGGCTGACGACCATGACGACGCAACCTTCCCAAGAGTTCGTAACCCTGCTCGGCGGTCCACTCGACGGACGGTGCATCGACGTGACTGGGTGGACCGACTCGGACCGGGGAACCGGCGTCGCGCCCCGGACTGACCTCGGCGCCTACGGGCCGGGCGGCCGAGCCATGTACGGGCCCGCAGCCAATGACCCATGGCCATTCTCGACGGACCGGTGGGTATGGGAAGGCGACTGCCCATAGGTCGCGACCCGTCCTTCATGACAAAGCGGCGCGCTACGCATGTTCCGCCTTGCACCTCATGGAACCCGTCACCATCAATCGCCCACTCTCGCTTGGCCAACTGCCCTCGCTGCAGCAGCCATGCCCATATCAGGCGCCCTCCGTCGTCACACTGTTCTGATGTCCAATAGTTGCCCAATAGTCGTCCAATCACTGTAGGGTAAGGGTATGAGTGAAGGATTGAGCGGCGTGGAAGCCCTGCTGGAGGAAGCTCGCCTGACGGCATCCATGCCGTCCCCTGCCGAACGTCGGCGTCTGCGCGAGGCGGCCAGCCTCTCGCGCGCCCAAGTCGCTGCAGCTGTGGGCGTCGGACGCTCAACCATCGCGAACTGGGAGGAAGGGACGTCCGATCCGCAGCCGCCTGCTCGCCTGGAGTACCTGCGCCTGCTGAAGGGGCTCGGCGAGATCTATCCGGCCCAGATCGCTGCCGCTGCGGGGACCCCGCCAGAGCCGACGCCGGCTGCCTTCGTCCCCGCCCCTGAAACGCTGCGGGGCAACGACGGGCTGGCCGTGCATGGCCCGCCCGGCCCCTGCCTTCGCTGCGGCGTCGTCACCACTTACCAGTCCACCGATGGCCGCCCTTTGCACGTTGGTGGCTTCTGCCAGCCCACCACCCAAGCCGCCGGCTCCCCCACGCCCACCGTCGCAGAACCGGTTTCCCCTCCTCCAGCCCCGGTCTCGCCGACACCGGTGCCCATGGCGGCACGGCCGGAGCGCCGTGCTCGCTCTGCCGCCCGCGCCCAGGAGGAGACCACCGGTCTCATCAGCCGCGCCGTGCACGAAGAGTTGGAGCGCGCCGGCGGAGACGTGGATGTGGCGCTGAAGGCCCTGATCAAGCGTGCGATCCCTGACGTGATGGCGCTGTTCGGCGAGACTCGCGCGACCGGCCGCTACGACTACACGGCATATCCGGCGCTGCCCGACATCCTGAAGAAGCCGTCGAAGAAGGACCCGGATCAGATCTGGGAGGCAAGGCCGCGCTTCCACCACCCCGACTACTCACTCCGGGCGCCCGGCGACATCAAGGTCACAGCCCTCGATGTGAATGCCGCTTATCTGTCCGCGCTCAAGTGCTGGCTGCCGATCGGCAAGCTGGAGCACAGCACCGGAAGTGCTGGTGTCGAGCCCAAGCGGTCCGGGGTGCACCTGATCACTCCGGCGCCGTGGGAGCACCCGCATCTGCCGGACCCGATCGGTGACCGTGACGAGCCCGGCGCCCTGTGGGTCACCAACGCCACGCTCCGCCTCTTGCAGCGCCTCTCGGGTCCGAAGTACGGGCTGATCGATGCGCCGGTCATCCATGAGTCGTGGACGTCCGGCGCGACGGAGAACTTCCTCGACGCCCTGCGCAAGACCCTCACCGCCGCACGGGAGACCGCCCTCGTCGAAGACGACAGTCTCACCCTGGAGTACATCAAGGCCATGTACTCCAAGTTCATCTCGACCATGGGCGAGTCGATCCACAACCGCGAGATGGTGCGGCCTGACTGGATGCACATCATCCACAGCCAGGCCTACGCCAACCTCTGGGGCAAAGCCTACAAAGCCCACCAGGCCGGCCTGGAGATCATCAGCATGATGGGCACCGACGAACTCCACGTCACGGGCGACTGGCGCCAGGTCTTCCCCGAAGGCCGCGGCGTCTCCCAGATGAAGATCAAGCACAGTGAGGCCAAGGCCTCCGGCGAGTACACCATCGGCAAGGCTGCCCGCTGATGGCCGGCCGCTGGCAAGACCTCGGCATGTTCAACGCCCACGGAGTCCCAGGTGCCGAGGCCCTCGGTGCGGCCATCGAGCACATGGTCACCGGTATCGCCTCCCCCGTGGACAGCGACCGCGGCCTCGCCGCCCGCCTGCGCTACCTCACCAAGACCGATGCCGGATACGAAGCCATGGACCGCGCCGGCATCCACGTCTCCCCCCGCACCCTCATCGCCTGGCTCGCCGATGAACGCACCCCCAACAAGGCCAACCGAACCCGTCTGGACACCGCCTACTGGGACATGCGCCGCCGCAACGTGGCAACCGACCTCAAGCACCGTCTCAACAACGACGGCCGCGGCACCCGCGTGGAGATCAACCCCGTCGACCAGTCCCGCGTCGACCGCAAGCACCAGCGCGACGTGACCAGCCGCAGCATCAACGTCCGTGGCGTATGGGACCGCGCCGTCGACGCCTGGCTCGACGAAGACCTCCAGGAACTCGACGCCATCTGGGACGAGATCATCCAGGACATCGGCTCCGAATACGACATGTACGCCAACGTGTCCTCCATCGGCTGGGCCGCCTGACAACTGCACCCGCGCCGCTGGCTGCCGCAAATGGAATGCGCCTCCGAGCAACAGCAAGCGCGCCGGTCGGCGTAGGAGCCCCCGGTGTCGCCGCCTGGTTCAAACGGGACGCGTCACCCTCCGCCACGTCCTCACGGCGACATACCCTGGTCCGGTCAGGGGACGACAATTCCAAGCCGTCATCACTGCTGGAATCCCGCAGGGCCACGGGGCACGCCCGTGCGCCTTGCCGCCGCCCCGGACGATCTGGCCCGTGTCCTGCGCGCCATGAAGCACGCCGCGGCGGCCCCCCGCAGATACAGGGGTACCCGCGCCCTGAGCTTGGTGTCGCTGCGCTTACTGTTCCTTGATCGGCTCAGCGCACTGCTTGCAGCCCGGGTGCCTGAACCGGCGTTCCCTGCGAGGCAGCAGTGGCTCGAGCCGCTCCCACAGGCCATCCGACACAATCCACGGCGAAGCCCCCATGCCCGGTCAACGCTGAACTCCTCACGCGGACACGGTCACTTGGACCGATGTACGTCGGCGAGTTCGATGCGGCTTTCCGGGCCTGCGCCGGAGGGCCCGGCAAGGCCGGATAGGCGGTATGCCTACCAATACGGGCGGTGCTCGCCAACGCAGCACACGACGCGCTTCTCCACTCGATACTTGAGCCAGCGCGGCACTACGCGATGACGGAGGATCAAGTGAACAACCGGGACGTGGTCAAGAGCTGGACCCACTACGGACAGGTGCAGCTCGACCGGGGCTACATGCCGCCCGTTCCAGAACAACTCCGGTGGTGCTTCTGGGACGGAGTGGGCCCCGGTGACGAAGTCCTCGGGCCACTTCAAGGGCGGCGAGTGCTCGATATCGGCTCCGGTCCTGGCCATCACGGCGTCCACCTCGCTCGCACCCACGGCGCCTTCGTAGACGCTGTCGAGTTGTCTCCCACCCAACACCAGCGCGCCGTAGGTCACTTCGCCAACGAACCTCACGTGCGCTTCGTGAACCGCGACGTTGTCGACCACCTCCGCCACGAGCACGGCTATGACGTCGCGTACGCAATCAACACCCTCGCCTGCACGGACCCCCGGCCGGTCCTGGCCGCCCTGCGGGATGGACTCCTAGACGGCGCCCGGCTCGTGTTCTGCGCCCTCCACACCGGTCAGGATGCCGAGGTGCCCTCTGCGACGGTGGACTCACGGCTGGCAACCATCCACCTTAAGGACCAGAAGCCCATTCCGGTTCGTATGTGGGTACTCGCGCCAGAGCTCTGGACCCAGCTACTCATCGATCACGATTTCACCGTGGCCGCCATCAGCCTTCTGCGCGCGCCAGATGACGACAACCCCGTAGTCGTGCAACTGGTCCAGGCGCGCCGGAACCCCCGCGGTGTCACGGCCAACCGTTGATGCAACAAGTGGTGAGAGGTACGAACGCCGCCGTGTCGGTGCACCGCCCCTGCGGCGGTTTCGATCCGGCGTCAGCAATGAGTTGCAATATCTTGCTTGCGCGCAGCCACTCGTCGGCCAGCTGGGTGGCAAATCCTTGCGCAGCCCCGCTGGCACGAGCGGTGGTGTGCTGTGGGCCGGTGAGCGGCAGCCGCCATGCGCTGCCGCACTCCGGCGGGCTGGGCGGTTGTCAGATGGAGACGACCGCCCCGACGCGTATCCAGCCCCGTCCGTCTGCTGCCGCGTCGGTAGCGACGAGCACGTAGCCGTACTCGTTGTAGGACGCGCCCTCGCATGTCGATGCGCCGACGATGTCGCCGACGTATTTGGTCTTGACGACGACGCTGTTCGGACTGGGGTTCTCGTATACCCCGGCGGTCGGCCACACGACCTTGTACTGGCAACCAGCCTGGGCTGCGGCGCCAGCACTCGGGCCGGTGACGAGCACCCCGGAGAAGCCGAGCACGGTGGCCAGGACAGCGATGGCGAGACGGGTGATGCGCATGATCGGTGGCGCCTCTCGAGAGTCGACGATCTGTCAGGCACATGATGATAGGCCAGGTTGGTATACGGCCTTCACGGCTGATGGAAGCACAAGAGCCATCTCGATTGAGATGAGTGCGTTCAGCACCCGCCTCACCCAGACGATCCTCAGTGCGCGACATCCGATGACAGTACGCTTCCCAAAGCGGCACAGAGATCGTATTTCTCTCAAACAGCCCATAAGTTGAACCGCAGAATGGGCCCACTGACAGCCGATCGCGAAGCGACGGGTGTGACTGGACCTTGAGCGACTTCACAGGCCGCCAGGAGGGCACACAGGCGTTTTCCGTCTTCGAAATGGGAGCAAGTTGGGCCCGCCGGGTGAACGCTACGACTGCTCTGCCGAATTTGTCGCCAGGCGATGCTCAGTCCACTCACCAAATTCTGCGCCTGTGCGGTGGGCCAGCTGAGGACCGATGACGTCCGGCAAGGAGGGCGCCTAGCAGGCTGTGGTTCGCTCAGCGCCCGCTTCATCCCGAACGAAGCCTCGCAGCACGGTCTGGAGCAAGGCGGAAGTTCGTCGAGATCGACACGGTGGGCTCTGTCCGCCCTGATGGGGTTGCTGCTCGCCACACCGTTGCGGATCTGGTCATCGGAATCCTGCCGCAGGCAGTCGGAGCAGACCTCCCCCACGCGTTCAGGACGGGCGGGGACGCCGGCTTCGGTGTCCTCACACTCACCACCGCGGTCTGGGGAGTCGTAGAGGCTGGCACGCGCACTTACCCAAGGCATGAGGCTCGCGAGGTGCATGACGGGTTCCTCGGCCAGTTGAGCCGGGGAACCCGTCATCACTCGTTCTTCTCAGCGATTTGTGGCCCGTACTCAGCTGCCTTCTGTTGCTCGGCGCGGGTGGTGGCCAAGCAGGTAAGCCTCGGTTCCGGTCTCTACGGTGTTGCCGCTGAAGGTAAGCCGGTCCACGATGGCCCCGCAGGTCGGGGTTGGCGAAGGTCAGCCTCGACGAGTTCACTGAGACGAGCTTGGGTGCGATGGGTGCAACCCAAGTGCCGCCATCGCCGCCTTAGTGCTCAGGGCGAACACCGGGTTCACCGCCAAACTGCACCTTGCGGTCGAGCAGGAGCAAAGCCCATATCGATCGTGATCACCTTGGGGACGTACCAGAGGCTCAGGCGCCATGTCCTGGAAGATCTCCCACAGCCCGTCAGCACCAGGCGTACAACTATGTCCATGCCCAGAACAACGAGCGATTGCCAATCAAGACGCGTTCTTGGCGCGTTAGTTGGACCAGGCTGAGTTGGCTTGTTGAGCGCGACGGTCGGTCCCCCGCGTCCCGGTTGAATGTCTGGCTGCTGAACTTCGGTGAGTGTCAGTGGTCGCCCGTACGCTCAGACTGTGGAAGTTGATGATCTTGAGTGGCAGGCACGCCACAACGGCGGCGTCCCGCCAAGGCTGGTCAACCTTTTGCTGGAGCAAGGACAGCTGGAGCTGCTGATTCGAGTGGCAGCCGAGCGTGGGGAGTGGTTCTGCGCCGAGGCGGCAGCGCGCGAGCTGTGCAGGGCCGGCGAGTTCAAGCGGGCTCTGGCCGTGATGGAGCCGTTTGTCGAGGTCGGCTGGAGGCTGGCGCGCTGGGCGAGCGCCGACATCCTGCTACAGGAGGGGCGGGCGCAGGAGGCACTGGACCTGGTCCGCCCGGACGACGTGACGCAAGAGCCAGAGAATGTGTGCCGGAACTTCGCTGAACTGCTGGTCAAGGCTGGGCAGGTGGATGAGGCGATCGCCGTCCTCGCACCGCGCCTAGACCGGGCGTGGCTGCTGTCCGCCCTGGTCGAGCTGACCGAGGGACAGGACCGCGACGAGCGAATACTGGAACTGATCGCGCCGAAAGCCCAACAGGCCGGCAGCGCCCGCGCCGAGGGCCGATGGAGCTTCGACGCCAGCAATGCGCAGGAACTTCAGGCCCAGGTCCTGGAACGTGCCGGTCGCGTCGACGAAGCTGTCCAGGTGCTCGGAGCAGACATAGCCGCCGGACGCTTCTTGACCCAGAACACTCTCGTCGCCTATGCCGAACTCCTCCAGCGCCATGGGCGCATCGAGGACTTGCGTGCACTGGGCACTGGAGAGCATGCACACACCGCTCTCCCCCACTACGCCAAAGCCCTCGAAGACCGCGGACAGGCCGAGGAGGCCGAAGCTGTCCTGCGGCAGTTCATCGACTCCGCCGAGTATCCGGACCGCGTGCGCTGGCCCCTGATCGACCTATTGAGCCGCCAGGGCCGAATCGACGAGGCCGTGGAGGTGGGACGCCCCACGTTCGACTACCACGATGCCTGCCTCCTCGAAAGCATCATCCACCTCCTGTTCGAAACCGGACGCCTTGACGACGCCATGGCAATTCTCGACGAGCGCGACGCCGAGTTCATCGAAGAGCACCCGTCCTGGTTCCACACGAACCGGCTGTGGCTGCTGGGTGAGGCTGGCCGGCACGAGGAGGCTCTCGCCTATGCCGCGACTCTGCCATCGGACCTGTACGGACTGACGGCCAGTATTGCCTGGCTCCTGGAGCAGTCGGGACACGTCGAAGAGGCCCTCGCCCTGCTCCGCTCCCCCGCCGACGTGCCAACGTGGGAGGTGGCCGAGCTCCTTATCAAGCAAGGACGCGCGGCCGAAGCGATCACCAACATGCCATCCATCTCCGAACTCCATGCGGCCAGCCGACGCCGTGACGCCGCCACCCGAGCTACTCGCGGCCCCAACGACCCTCCCTTCTAGAAGGCACGTCGAGTTGCCATCGGCGCACAGGTCGCCTCAGCTCCGGGCCGAGCCCGTCCCTCCGGCGATCAGATGCCGCTCCGGGCTTTAGCCCGAACCTCGAGGCCCTTGCCCGCTTGATCCGGGACAAGGCCCATCCGCCGCGTCCCAATTCTCATCGGCACACAGGCTGTCATTGGCGGCCACAATCCTGCCGATTTCAAGGACAGGTACTTGATCGGCGTCTACGCCGGGCGAGTCCGAGAAGCCCAAATCCTCTACTTCACCGACGACGTCCCGGCTTCGAGGGCTGGCCGCTGCGGGTGGCGGCCTTCCACTCCACTCTGCCGATGCTCTCCCCCGACACAGCCCGTACGACGGAAGCTACTGCTTCGAGAGCAAGCTGGTCCTCCTCGACTTCGCGTCGGAGAGGCACCGATACCTCTTCGCGGACGCCTGGCGGCGGGCGGTCCGCTCTGGGAGGTATCACGCCGTGATAGCCCAGTAGCCGACTGCGGCTCGCGTGTGCCTGCCCGCTCCCTGCGCCATGGTGTTCTTTGTCGGACACGGCTCAGGCCCCCGGTCGCGTCTCGACCTGGGAGGGCCACGGCCTTCGGTCGGTCGGCAAGCAGAAGGCTTTCCGGGTGCCATCAGGGATTCTGGCGC
>NZ_JBHWZS010000360.1:0-8124 GCF_042728155.1 Streptomyces sp. NPDC060209 | reverse complement strand
GGGCGTCGGGGGCGTGCTCCGCGGCGGCCTCGGCGACGGCCAGGGCGTGCGCGCCGACGACCGAGGCGCAGGTGGTCGGGGTGGCGTGCGCCGGGTCCAGGGCGTTCACCACCTCGTGGAAGGCGATCCGGTCGATGGTCCCGATCGCGACGTGCTCGGACAGGTCGAGGGGGCACAGGTCCTGGAGCAGGACGTTTCGTACGTTCGGCCCGCTCAGGTACTGCGTGCGGTACGGGGTCACGACCTCGTCGTACTTGGTCGCGATGACGGTGTAGCGGACCCCGGGCACGGTGTCGCCGCCCGCGTTGAGCTTGGTGATGAACGCGGATCCCGCGACCTGGTCGGCGAGGCCCGGGGTGTTCGTCGTGAGAAGGTCCTCGACGCCCGGGAAGTACGGCAGCAGTTGGGTGAGGCCGAGGAGCGTGGTGCCGTGGTTGTCGGGGGCGATCCCGACGAGGGCGTTCACCTTGTCGGCGCCGCCGAGGAACTTCAGGTAGTAGTTGGGCATCATGCCGCCCTGGGAGTGGCCGACGAGGTCGGCCTTCGGGGCGCCGGTGGCGCCGAGCACCTTGTCGACGAACGCGTCGAGCTGTCCGGCCGACTTGTCGATCGGGCCGAGGCCGTTGAAGAGCGGCACGCCCGGGAGCTGGCCGTAGTCGAGCGAGAAGACGCAGTAGCCCCGGTTGACGAGGTACGGCGCGAGGACCAGCCAGTTGTCGATCGAGTTCCCGAAGGTCCCGTGGACGAGGACGACGGGGCGGGGGTGGGCTGCGGAGGGCTTGCAGGAGTAGTCGTTCCAGCCGCGGGAGGGCGCGGCGGCCTGCGTGGTGGCCGCGCCGGCGGTCGCCGTGGGGGTGGCGACAAGTGCGGTGACGGCAAGGATCAGGGCGGCGAGTGTGCGGCAAGCGCGTGGGGTGCGCGGGGCACGGGTCCAGGGCAGCATCGGGTGATCTCCTTGCGGCTCAAGGGAGTTGCGATGTCGGTGCGCCCTGCGGTCCGGACCACAGCGAACTGCGTTTTCTACGTGCTCATGCCAAATTACGCATGAGTAAGGTTGCTGGGGAAGTTACGCGTCAGTAAAAAGATTCCGGCGCCCTGATGCCATGCTGGGACCCACCCCGGGGGCATGCCGGGAGGCACCCCGGGACCAGGCCGGGAGTCACCCCGATGCCATGCCGGGTGCAACGAGGTCAGGCCGGGTGCCCCGGGGTCAGGCCGCGAGCCGCCCCGGCTTCACGGCCTGCGGACCGAACCTGGCCCGCAGCCGGTCGGACACCGCCTCGATCCGCCGCGCACGTTCGTCCACCGGGTCGAAGGTGAGCTGGTGGGCGGCCCGTTCCGCGTCGTGGAGCCCTTCCGCCCTCAGCCCGATCCCCCGCACCCTCGCCCGCTGCAGGGCGAACGAGTCCTGGATCCGGTACGCGAGCGAGGTGAGCTCCGCCGAGTGGGCGGTGGGCTCCTGGAGCGTACGGCTGCGGGTCAGCGTCGCGTAGCCGGTCCGGTCGGCGTAGCGCACGGATACCGCGAGCGATCGGCACACCTGTCCGTCGCCGCGCAGCCTGGCCCCCAGCTCCTCGGTGAGCGAGAGGAGCGCGCGGCGGTGCTGCTCCGGGTCCAGTTCGTCGCGGGGGAAGGAGCGTTCGGCTGCGACCGACCGGGCGGCGGCGTTCGGCACGACCCGCGTACGGTCGATGCCGTTGGCCCGCTCCCACAGCTCGCGCCCGGTCCGCACCCCGGTGATCCGCTGCAGGGTGGCGAGCGGTGCGGCGGCTATCCGGCCGATGGAGTCCAGCCCGTATCCGCACAGGGTGCGCGCGGTCGCCGCCCCGACTCCGTCCAGCGCGGCGGCGGGCTTGGACGCGAGGAAGCCGGCGTGCTCACCGGGGGGCACCACGAAGGTCGTTCCGGCCGTCGCCTGCCGTGCGGCCATCCGGGCCAGCATGGGGTTGGAGGCAGCCCCGATCGCGCAGTCCACGCCGTGCAGGGCGAGGGCGCGCACCCGGATCACGGAGGCCAGACCCGCCGCGTCCTGCCCGAAGTAGCGCAGTGCGCCGCTGACATCGGCCAGCGCGGCGCCGGGCGGGGCCGCCTCGACGACCGGGGTGAACGCCCCGAGGAGGGCGAGCAGTCCCTCGTATCCCGCACTGTCCGGCAGCCCGCCGCCGATCCGGCGGAACCGCAGGCACAGGACGGCAGGCTGGTCGTTCATCCCGCGCTCCCCTGGCTCTGGTGCCACAGCTTCCTCCCTGTCGGCGTCCCTTCACCGGCCGGCTGGAGATCGGACCAGGGGTTCATCTCGTAGCCGGTCGGCAGCTGGATACGGCGGCCGGGCTCCTCCTCCCCCTCCTCTGCCTCCTGCGCGGCGGGCACCTCCGCCAGCCGTGCCGCGACCGCGTCGAGACCGCCGGTGCGCCGGAGTTCGGCCAGCTCCGCCAGATTCCAGGCCGCCGCTCCGACCACGCTCATGCTGCGCGGGCCGCGCCGCTGGACCACCCCGCGCACGAGCAGCAGCCAGGAGTGGAAGACGGTGTGCGCGCAGGCGGCGTGGCTGTCGTCGAAGAAGGCGAGGTCGACCAGTCCCGTCCCGTCGTCCAGGGTGGTGAAGATGACCCGGCGCCCGGAGCGGACCGGCGGGGTCTGGGTGGCCACCTTGGCACCCGCGACCAGCACGGTCTCCCCGTGCCTCGCCTCCCGCAGCCGCTTGGCGGAGACCGCGCCCAACTCCTCCAGGAAGCCGTGGTGATCGCCCATCAGATGGCGCGACACGTCCATGCTGAGGACGCCGAGCTCGGCACTGAGGCGTTCGGCGTCGTTGAGGTCGGGCAGCCCGACGGTGCCGGTCCTGTGCCCGCCGCCGAGCGGGAGCTGGGCGCCCGCCGCCCCGGAGCCGGAGCCCCGCTGGGCGCGGTGGAGTTCGGACAGGTGCAGCAGCAGATCCCGGCGGTTGGCGCCGAAGGCGTCCAGCGCGCCGACCTGTGCCAGCCGTTCCGCGGCCGGTTTCCCGGGCCTGGCCCGCTGCCAGAAGTCCAGCAGCGAGGTGTAGGGCTGCCCGGCCTCGATCCGGGCGACCTCGGCCTCGCTGATGCCGTGGACGTCCGAGAGGGCCAGACGCAATCCCCATTTATCACCGTTGTCGCCAGACACCAGTTCGATCCGATGGGCAGCCGCCGACCGGTTCACATCCAGCGGCAGCACCGGCACCCCGCGCCGCCGCGCGTCCGCGAGCAGCAGCCGCTTCGGGTACATCCCGGGGTCGTGCGTGAGCAGCCCCGCGTAGAAGGCCGCCGGGTGGTGCGCCTTGAGCCAGGCCGACTGGTACGTCGGCACGGCGAAGGCGACCGCGTGCGCCTTGCAGAAGCCGTAGCTCCCGAACGCCTCGATGATCTCCCAGGCGCGGGCGATCACCTCGGCGTCGTACTTCCTCCGCGCCGCCCGCTGTGCGAACCAGACCTTGATCCGGGCCTGCGACTCCAGGTCGGAGAGCCCGCGCCGCACCCGGTCGGCCTCGCCGCGTCCGCAGCCGGTCATGACGTTCACCATCTCGATGATCTGCTCGTGGAAGACGACCACCCCGTAGGTGTCGCGCAGCGCCCCCTCCAGGTCTGGGTGCGGATAGCGCACGGGCGCGCGGCCGTGCCTGGCCTCGATGAACGGCCGCACCATGTCGGCGGCGACCGGCCCCGGCCGGAACAGCGAGATGTCGACCACCAGGTCGTGGAAGGTGGCGGGCTGGAGCCGGCCGACCAGGTCGCGCTGGCCCGGCGACTCGATCTGGAAGCAGCCGAGCGTCTCGGCGCTCTTGATCAGCCGGTACGTCTCCGGGTCGCCCTGCGGTACGGCGTCCAGGTCGATCTCCCGCCCCGCGGCCCGCTTCAGCTCGGTCACCGCGTGTGCCATCGCCGACTGCATCCGCACGCCGAGCACATCGAGCTTGAGCAGCCCGAGGTGCTCCACGTCGTCCTTGTCGAACTGGGACATCGGGAAACCCTCGCCGCTGGTGGGCATGACCGGGGTGCGACGCAGCAGCGAGTCGTCCGAGAGGAGCACCCCGCACGGGTGCATGGCGATGCCGCGCGGCAATGCGTCCAGCGACTCCACCAGATCCCAGAGCCGTCCGTACTTCTCCTTCCGCCCGGCCACGGCACGCAGTTCGGGCAGCTCCTCCATCGCGGCGCGGGCGTCCCTGGCCCGGATGTGCGGGAACGCCTTGGCGAGCCGGTCGGTCTCGGCCGGGTCCATGGAGAGCGCGGCGCCGACGTCACGGATGGCGTGGCGCACCCGGTAGGTCTCGGGCATGGAGACGGTCGCGACCCGCTCGGCGCCGAAGCGCCCGATGATCGCGCGGTAGACGTCCAGGCGGCGGGCCGACTCGACGTCGATGTCGATGTCGGGCAGCACGAAGCGCCGCTTGGACAGGAAGCGCTCCATGAGCAGCCCGTGCTCGATCGGGTCGGCGTGGGCGATCCCGAGCAGGTGATTGACCAGGGATCCGGCCCCGGAGCCGCGCGCGGCGACCCGGATGCCCATCCCCTTCACGTCGTCGACGACCTGAGAGACCGTCAGGAAGTAGGTGGCGAAGCCGTGGTGGGCGATGATGTCCAGCTCGTGGTGCATCCGCTCCCAGTAGTCGCGCCTGCGGTCGTAGCCGTGCCGCACCATGCCCGCGGCGGCGCGGGAGGCCAGCACCCGCTGGGCGGTGCGCCGCCCGGCTCCGACGAGGCGCGGCTCGGGGAAGTGGACGCTGCCGAGCCCCAGGTCCTCCGCCGGGTCGACGAGACAGGCGTCGGCGGTGTGCCGGGTATCCGCGAGCAGCCGCTCACCGGCCCCTTGTCCGAGCCCCGCCGCGGAGGCGATCCGCTCGGCGGTCTCCCGCATCGCGCGGGCGTCCTTGAGCCAGCGCTCCCCGCTGTCGAGGGGGGAACGGCGCGGGTCGACGGGGACGAGCCGGCGGGCCGAGTCGAGTACGTCGGCGACGGGACCCTGCCCGGGGTCGGCGTACCGGACGGCGTTGGTCAGCACGGCCCGCACCCCTTGCTCGGCGGCGAAGCCGACGGTACGGGCGGCGAGCCGCAGCGATCCGGGACCGGTGCCCTCGCGGCCGTGGTGGACGGCTTCGAGGCGCAGGGCGTCGCCGTAGATCTCCCGCCAGGGGGCGAGCAGCGCGGCGGCACGGTCGGGCCGGCCCGCGGCCAGCGCGGCGCCCACCTCGGAGGCGGGACCGAGCAGCACGGTGAGCCCTTCGGCGGGCAGCGCGTCCAGGCTCACCAGGGGCTGTCCGGCGGCAGGGGCGGCGGGGGCGTGGGCGGCGGGGGCGTGGGCGGCGGTGACCAGTCGGCACAGTTCGGCCCAGCCACGGGCGCCGTCCCGGGCGAGGAAGGTGACCCGGGGTGCCGATTCATCGACAAACGCACCCCCTCGGACCGGCGTACGCGGCCTGTGCGCGCGCCCTTCTCCTCCCGCCCGCCGTGCCACCGCGAGTTCCGCCCCGAAGAGCGGCCGAATGCCGGCCTTCTCGCAGGCCCTGGCGAAGCGGACCGCGCCCGCGAGGCTGTCGCGGTCGGTCAGCGCGAGGGCGTCCATCCCCCGCTCGGCGGCGCGCTCGGCCAGCCGCTCCGGGTGCGACGCCCCGTACCGCAGGGAGAACCCGGAAACGGTATGCAGATGCGTGAACCCTGGCATCCGCACCTCCTGGACCGATCCGTACTCACCACCCCCTCGCTCTCCACCATAGACCAAGTTTCGAACGTTCGTACGATAACCGTGGGCGCGGCCACCCCTCCGCCATTCGGCCCGCCCCCGCCTGCACGAACAGCGCCCTACCCGGACCGTGGGGGCATGACTTTCGCTGACGAGGTGAAGAACGCCGTCACCGCACGAGCCGCGCTCCTGGTCGTCGGCGTACTGGCGCTGCAGCTGCTGTTCATCGCCTCCTACGTCGGCGCGCTGCACAGGCCCGACCCGACGGACGTCCCCTTCGGGGTCGTCGCCCCGCAGCAGGTGTCCGGGCAGCTCGTCACCCAGCTGGACGGCCTGCCGGGCGGCCCGCTCGATCCACGCGCGGTCTCCGGCGAGGCCGAGGCCCGCCGGCAGATCCAGAACCGCGACATCGACGGCGCCCTGATCGTCAGCCCCACCGGGTCGACCGACACCGTGCTCGTCGCCTCCGGCGGCGGCACCGTACTGGCCACCTCACTGACCAAGATCATCAAGGAGACGGAGGGGCCCCGGCAGCGCACGGTACGGACCGTGGACGTGGCCCCCGCCTCCCCGGACGACTTCGACGGCCTCTCGTCCTTCTACCTGGTCGTGGGCTGGTGCGTCGGCGGCTACCTCTGCGCCTCGATCCTGGCGATCAGCGCGGGCACCAAGCCCGCCAACCGGCAGCGCGCGGTGATCCGCACCGCGGTCATGGCGCTCTACTCGATCGCGGGCGGGATCGGCGGCGCGGTCATCATCGGCCCGATCCTCGGCGCGCTCCCGGGCAGCGTGTGGGCCCTGTCCGGCCTGGGAGCCCTGGTCGTCTTCGCGGTCGGCATGATCACGCTCGCCCTGGAGGCGCTCACCGGCATCGTGGGCATCGGCCTGGCGGTCCTGCTCATCGTGATCGCGGGCAACCCGAGCGCGGGCGGCGCCTTCCCGCTTCCGATGCTGCCGGACTTCTGGCGCGCGATCGGCCCCGCCCTGCCGCCGGGCGCGGGCACCTGGGTGGCCCGTTCGATCGCGTACTTCAAGGGCAACGCGGTCACCGGCCCCCTGCTGGTGCTCTCAGCCTGGGCGGTCGTCGGCACGGCCCTGACCCTGCTCCTGTCGATGCGCCGCCGGGACACGGACGAAACCCGGCAGGCGGCGGCCACCTCCGGCGGCAGCTCGCACCTCGGCTGAGGCCCGGCGCCTGGGAACATGGCGCCTGTGGACAAGGCATCGGGGAACACCGCGTCTGTGCCTCGACAGGAATCGAGCAGGTTGCAGATCTACGAGGTGGAATCCGCAGATGACCTCGGAGGAGTCTGCCTCGCACGGTGCGTCGGTGGCACGGCGCGCGTCGGACAGGCGTTCGTCCCCGACAGCACCGCCGAGGGATTGCCTCCGGAACTCCGCGTCACGCTCACACGCATCGAGCGCTACGGCCGGGGCGTCGGCCTCTTCGACCCCCCTCACACCGCCCGGCTGACCCTCACGGGCCGGGGGGTGTCGGCACTGAGCCGCGGATCGGTCATTTCCTTCATGCCCTGACCCGGCACGGGGACGGACAGCGCATGGTCGCCCTGCCCACCCCTGCGGCGAGGCGAACGATCAGCCCGGCATCTCCTCGATGAGACCGGGCGGCCCGTGCCGCGCCGCCCGGCCCAGGCTTCGGTGCGGAGCCGCGCCGAGCGTCGGGCGGCATCCCCATGCGCGGGCGCCCCGGCCGACCGCAGCCCGAGGTACGGACGAACTCCCGGCGACCAGCCGGCGAAGCCGCTAGGCATGGCAGGTGCATGACGTCATTCTGGGAGCGACCTCGCGGGACCCGCGAGGAGCACGGTCGGCACAACCCCCTTTCACTCACCGGAGGTTGCTCATGCGTCGCCGATTCACCCTCCCGTTCGCCGCAGTCGCTGTGTCGCTCCCGCTCGTCCTCATTCCTGCCGTTTCCGCCTCGGCCGCCCCGTCGGACAAGCCGCAGGTCCTCAGCTCCTGGACCCAGACGAGCGCCTCCAGCTACAACGCGTGGAACGCCGCCCGGAACAACCAGGGCCCCTGGGCCGCGTACGGCTTCGACTGGTCGACGGACTACTGCAGCACCTCTCCCGACAACCCGTTCGGCTTCCCCTTCCAGACGGCCTGCGCCCGCCATGACTTCGGCTACCGCAACTACAAGGCCGCCGGCACGTTCTCCGCGAACAAGTCCCGCGTCGACTCCGCGTTCTACTCGGACCTCAAGCGCGTATGTGCCGCCTATTCCGGGGCCAAACTGACCTCGTGCAACGGCACGGCGTGGACGTATTACCACGCCGTGGACATCTTCGGCGTCGCCCCGGCCAGGGCGACCCCCGACAGACTCTCCGCGGCGGCCTGACCGCAGCCGCTCACCCTGCGGAACCAGGGGCCCGGAACAGCCACGGCCCGCTCGCCTCAGTGAGG
>NZ_JBHWZS010000359.1:0-8126 GCF_042728155.1 Streptomyces sp. NPDC060209 | reverse complement strand
TCACCCATGACCGCTTCAGATACGGGGCCAGCAGCAGGGCCGCGGCGCCGTACGCCACCATCGCCGTGGTCGTGTGGCCCGAGGGGTAGTAGCCCGTCGCCTCCGTCAGCGGGCCCTGACGGTCCGTCCACAGCTTGAGCGGGACGACGAGGGCCGGAACGGCGGCCATGGTCAGGACGGCGTACAGAGCGGCCCGCCTGGCACGGCGCAACCAGGCGACGAGGACCGCGCACGCGAGCACGGGAACGGCGACCTGCATGTTGCCGAGATCGGCGAAGAGATCCGCGAGGGGGGCGGGGCCGCGCCCCGCCAGCTCCAGGCCCAGCCGTTCGTCGGGATCCAGCAGCGGGCCGTCGGTCAGTACCTGCCAGGTGATCACGAGGAAGAGCGCCGGCAGCGCCGCCGCCGTGGAAACGAGAAGAACCGGCCACCGGGGAACAGGGGGGATTGTTCCGAGGTGGCCGGTCGGATCGGGTTGCCGCGCGCCCCGGGGGGTGTGGGGCGAGCGGCCATCCGATCGGTGAGGAGTCCCGGAGCCCGAAGCTCCAGCGGTGTGCGCGATGGCACGGCCGGGACGGCGCTGGGGGAGCCCCGGCCCGACATCACCCGCAGTCCCCTGCGGGCGGGGTGTTTCTCTCATCTGGGAAAACCGTACGTCAGAGGAAGGAGGCACCGGAAGTGACAACGGTATCCCGCCATGGCCCCCGCACACCTTCTTCACACGCCCTCACCCGGGCGCCGGTCGTCGCCGTCGGGGACGGCCCTCGGCGGCCGGGTGATTCGCACGCGTCAGAGCCGGGCGAACGCCTGCTCGATGATGTCCAGGCCCTCGTTCAGCAGGTCCTCGCCGATGACGAGCGGCGGCAGGAAGCGCAGGACGTTCCCGTAGGTGCCACACGTCAGCACCAGCAGGCCCTCGGCGTGACAGGACTTGGCCAGTGCCCCCGCGGCGGCCGCGTCGGGCTCCTTCGAGCCGGACTTCACCAGCTCGATCGCGATCATGGCGCCGCGGCCGCGGATGTCCCCGATGATGTCGCCGTTCGGGAGCTTCGACCGCATCTCGGCGAGGCGGCCCTTCATGACCTCCTCGATGCGCTTGGCCTTCCCGTTCAGGTCCAGCTCACGCATCGTCTCGATGGCGCCGAGCGCACCCGCGCAGGCCACCGGGTTGCCGCCGTACGTTCCGCCGAGCCCGCCGGCGTGGGCGGCGTCCATGATCTCGGCGCGGCCGGTCACCGCGGAGAGCGGGAGGCCGCCGGCGATGCCCTTGGCCGTGGTGATCAGGTCGGGCACGATGCCCTCGTCCTCGCAGGCGAACCACTGGCCGGTCCGGCAGAAGCCGGACTGGATCTCGTCCGCGACGAACACGATGCCGTTGTCCTTGGCGAACTGCGCGATCGCCGGGAGGAAGCCCTTGGCCGGCTCGATGAAGCCGCCCTCGCCCAGGACCGGCTCGATGATGATCGCGGCGACGTTGTCGGCGCCGATCTGCTTGGTGATCTCGTCGATGGCCTGCGCGGACGCCTCGGCACCGGCGTTCTCGGCGCCGGTCGGCCAGCGGTAGCCGTACGCCACCGGCACGCGGTACACCTCGGGCGCGAACGGACCGAAGCCCTGCTTGTACGGCATGTTCTTCGCCGTCAGCGCCATCGTGAGGTTCGTCCGGCCGTGGTAGCCGTGGTCGAAGACGACGACCGCGGTGCGCTTGGTCCAGGCGCGCGCGATCTTCACGGCATTCTCGACGGCCTCGGCACCGGAGTTGAACAGCGCCGACTTCTTGGCGTGGTCGCCCGGCGTGAGCTCGGCGAGCTGCTCGCAGACCTCGACGTACCCCTCGTACGGCGTGACCATGAAACAGGTGTGGGTGAAGTCGGCGAGCTGCGCCGAGGCGCGGCGTACGACCGCTTCGGCGGAGGCGCCCACCGAGGTCACGGCGATACCGGAACCGAAGTCGATCAGCCGGTTGCCGTCAACGTCCTCGATGATTCCGCCGCCCGCCCGAGCGGTGAAGACCGGCAGCGTGGAACCCACACCTGCGGCGACCGCCGCGACACGGCGGGCCTGCAGCTCCGCCGACTTCGGGCCGGGGATGGCGGTGACGACGCGGCGCTCCTGCGGGATGTCGGACATGCGGGGCTCCTGGGGGTGTTTCGGACGCTTCTGTTTCTGCAGGCTAGGGGTGGGTGCGGGCAGTGGTCATGCTCCGATCGGGAGTGGTGGGAGCGTGTCCTTGTCCGTCGCGGACAGATCCCCCGGTGAGGCCACCGGGCGACGCCCTGCCGGGACATACGGCCGCATGGCTGAACTCTCCGCTGCCCGGGCACTAGATTGGCCGGTGCAGAAGGCGGGACCTGGCTGGTCAGGGGGCAGCGGTTCATGGACACCGAAGGCACGTACGACGCACGGGGCACGGGCACGGGCGGGGTGCCCCGCCCTGCCGGGCCACCGCCCGCGGCGCCACCGCCTCCCGCGTACGCCCCGCACCCCCGGCGTCCGCCGACGGGGGACACGGGGGTCGAGGAATGGCTGCGCACCCCCCGCCCCGTGCGGGAACCGGGCGTATGGCGCTACGGGCACACCCCGCGCCCGCCCGAGAGGCCCGAAGGGGTCTCCGACCGCTCGCTGGTGGTCGGGGTGCTCATCTCCGTACTCAGCGGACTGCTCCTCTGGTCCCTCTGGCGCAACGGGTACATCCCCTACCGGCTCGTCCCGCTGAAGCTCTTCACTCCCGGCGACTGGTGGTACGCCGGTACGTTCGGCGGGCCCCGGACGATCGAGGGCGCCGACGCCCTCACCGTCTACGAGGCCGTCCTCTTCGGGCTCCTGGTCTACGGCTGCGGGCGCCTGGGCAACTGGTCCGAGATCTTCCGGCGCCACGTCGCCGGCCGGGGGCAGCCCTTCCTGGCGCTGGCCACGGCCGCCGGAGGGGCCCTGGCCGAGCTCCTCGTGTGGAAGGACGCCGTGCCGCTCGTCCGGCCGGTGCTGATCCTCGTCGCCTCGGTCGCGGGCGGCGAGATCTACCAGAGCCAGGCCGTCGTCAACGTGATCTACACCCTGATCGCCCTCGCGGTGCTCTGGCCGTTCGCCCGCCTCGGCCACTGGCGCGCGCTGATCGCCGACCGGCTCGGGAAGAGCGCCGCCAAGGCGCCCGAGGCACCCGCAGGGCCGCCGGACGCCCTCACCCCCGACCAATGGCCGGAGCTCCGCGAGGCGGGGCGGACGGACGCCGCCGAGGCCCTCACCGCCGCGGTGCGCACCGGCCGGATGAACGACGTCGACGTCGCCCGCCTGCGCCACGCCTGGAGCGTGGGCCGGGGCCACCCGGAGCGCCTCGCCGCGCTCACCGAGGCCGTCCTGCGCACCGGCGGCGCCGCCGCCCTCCACCCCTCGGGCGCCCGGGACCTGCCGCGCCGCACCGTCCGGCACGATCTGCTCACCGGGCAGGTCCGCATCGGCAGCTGCGCCGAGGACCCGCACAACCCGTACGCCCGCCGCGGTTCGGGGATCGCCCTGGAGCCCGCGCTGCTGGGCACCTCACTGCTCGCGGTCGGCCCGCCTGGGGCGGGCAAGTCCGCCCGGCTGGTGCGGCCGGTCGTCGAGTCGCTCGCCCTGCAGGCACTCGCCGGCCGGGCCGCGGTGCTCGCCGTCGGCGGCGCCGGGGGTGAGCTGGGTCCGGACGAAGCGTTCGACGTCGTGGTGCGGATCGGTGACCCGGCCTCCGTGCACGACTTCGACCTCTACGGCGGTACGACCGACCCCGACGAGGCCGCGGGTGTGCTCGCGGAGGGACTGGTCGGCGATGTGACCCACCTGGACAGCAGGCGCGCCGCCACCGTCCTCGCCCAGCTGCTCGGGCCGTACCGCGCCGTCCACGGGCACTTCCCCGGGGTGCCCGCGCTCCGGGAGCTCCTGGACGGGGACCACGCCGCGATCGACGCGCTCCGTGAGGCGCTCGGGGCGGGCGGCCACCAGGCCATGCTGCGCGAGCTGGAGGCCCGCACCCGCCAGAAGGGCGGAGCCGGAGACCCCGGGCCGGTGCTCGCCGACCGGATCGCGCTGCTCGACCGCCCCGCGTTCGCGCCCTTCTTCGCCACCGGGGACGAGGCCCGGCCGTTCTCGCTGCGTTCCCTCGAACACCTGCCGCTCCGGGTCAGGATCGACCTCCCCGAGCGGGCGCACGCCGAGGCGTCGCGACTTCTCACCCGGCTCGTCCTCGCCCAGTTCACCGCGATCGCGGCCGCCCGCACGGACCGGTCGCTGTTCGTCTGCCTGGTCCTGGACGACGCCACGAACACCGTCACCGCGGAGACCGTCCGTGGCATCCGGCGTCTGCGATCGGTCAACGCGGGAGCGCTCCTGACGCTGCGCACCGTCGACGACGTCCCCGAGGGGCTGCACACGGCCCTGCTCGGCGCGGTCGGCTGCTGCATGGCCTTCAGCGGCGTCACCACCTGGGACGGCAAACGCTTCGCCGAGGTCTGGGGCAAGGAGTGGGTGGAGACCCGCGAGGTCGCCCAGCACGCGGTCTTCGCGGACCAGCCGTTCACCCGTGCCCTGCACGGCCTGCGCAAGCTGGTCACCGGCAAGGCCGTGACCAGGGACGCCGTGACAGTGCGACGGGTCGAGCGGGAGCGCTGGTCCGCGTCGGAGCTGGCGTACCAGCTGCCCGCGGGCCATGCGGTCCTGTCGCTGACGACGGTGGACGGTGAGCACGCCTCCCCGCTCCTGGTCGCGCTGGACGGCTGAGCGCGAGGTTACGGGGACCCTGCCGCCCTGGCAGAATTGATGCCGGTCGTCTGTACGGGGCGGCGCATTCGGGCCGTCCGCGCGGGGCGGCCCAATCGAGCCGTCCGCACGGGCGGCGCCATCGACTCCCAGAGGTCCGGCGGTCCCATGCCACCCACTCTCGCCTCGCTCGTCCAGCACTCGGCTCTCAAGCTCACCGTCCGGGCCGGCGCCGACCGGCTCGGCACGCCCGTGCGATGGGCGCACGCCAGTGAGCTCTCCGACCCGGTCCCGTACATGGACGGCGGGGAGCTGCTCCTCGTCACCGCGACCAACCTCGACGCCCGGGACCCGGGGACGATGCGCCGTTACGTACAACGGCTGGTCGGCGCCGGGGTCGCGGGGATCGGCTTCGGCGTGGGCGTCACCTACGAGGAGATCCCGCCGGCGCTGGTGGACGCCGCCGAGGAGGCCGGGCTGCCACTCCTGGAGGTTCCCCGGCGCACGCCGTTCCTCGCCATCAGCAAGGCGGTGTCCGCGGCGATCGCCGCGGACCAGTACCGGTCGGTCACCGCCGGCTTCGAGGCCCAGCGGGAACTGACCCGGGCCGCCGTCGCCGGGGACGGCCCCGCGGAGCTGCTCACCCGCCTCGCCGCGAACGTCGACGGATGGGCCGCGCTGTACGACTCCTCCGGCGCAGTCGTCGCCGCCGCGCCCGACTGGGCGGCACGCCGCGCCGCACGGCTCACCCCCGAGGTGGAGCGGCTGCGGGACCGCCCCGCCCCGGCCAGCGCGGTCGTCGGCGACAGCGACAGCGACGACCGGGTCGAACTCCAGTCCCTGGGCACCGGCCGCCGGAACCGCGGTGCGCTGGCCGTCGGCACCGGGGCCGCGCTCGGCACGGCCGAGCGTTACGCCGTGCACTCCGCGGTCGCCCTGCTGACCCTGACCACGGCCCGTTCGCGGGCGCTCCAGGGAGCGGAGCAGCGCCTCGGCGCCGCGGTCCTGAGAATGCTGCTGGCGGGCGAGTCCGACCACGCCCGGGCCGTCGCCGGGGACCTGTACGGAGGGCTGCTCGACGCCCCCTTCCGGCTTCTGATCGCGGAGGCGCCGGCCCCCTCCGGGACGGAGCAGCTGGCCGAGACGATGGAAGCCGCCGCCTCCCGGTCCGGCGAGACCCTGCTGATGGTGCCCGAGGGCGAACGCCTCGTGGTGCTGGCCGTGGACGGCGGCGCCGCGGTCGCGGCCTGCGCGTCCCACGCCCAGGCCGCGGACGACCGGCCGGTGCGCGAGCCGGGCGCCGACGACGCCGATGTGGTCGTCGGGATGTCCGCCCCCTCCGGCCCGATCGCCGTCTCCGCCGCGTACAAGCAGGCCGAACAGGCCCTCTCGGTCGCCCGCCGCCGTGGCAGGGCCATGGTCGAGCACGAGGAGCTCGCGGCCGGCTCCGTCCTGCCGCTCCTCGCCGACGACGCCGTACGGGCCTTCGCCGACGGGATGCTCCGTCCGCTGCAGGAACACGACGCGAAGGGCCGCGGCGATCTCGTGGCATCCCTGCGCGCCTGGCTCTCCAGGCACGGCCAGTGGGACGCCGCCGCCGCCGACCTGGGCGTCCATCGCCACACCCTGCGCTACCGGATGCGCCGGGTGGAGGAGATCCTGGGCCGCTCGCTGGACGACCCGGACGTCCGGATGGAGCTGTGGCTGGCCCTGAAGGCGACGGCGGCCTCCTCCGGAACCCAGTAGCCCCGGTCCGCTACGACAAACCGGCGCACCTGGTCCCCGTTCCACTCCACGGCGGACAAGCCTCATCCGTGCCGGGTCGCCCTACGGTGGGGCCGAAGGGTGCCCGCACGGCGCCCGGCGATCGTCGTTCACCACCCCCGAAGGGCCGGAACCGCCATGACTTCCACCCACGCCTTCTGGCTGGCCGGCCGCCAGGCCACCGGCGAGGACAGCTTCGACGTCACCAACCCCTGGGACGGACGTCTCGTCGGCACGGTCTCCGTGCCCACCGACGCCCAGGTCGAGGAGGCCGTCGCCGCCGCGTACGCCGTGCGCGAGGAGTTCGCCGCGACCCCGGCACACGTACGGGCCGCCGCGCTCGACCACGTCGTACGCCGTCTCACCGAGCGCACCGAGGAGATCGCCCAGCTGATCTCCGCCGAGAACGGCAAGCCCATCAAGTGGGCCCGGGGCGAGGTCGGCCGGGCCGTCTCCGTCTTCCGGTTCGCCGCCGAGGAGGCCCGCCGCTTCAACGGCGGCGACGCCCAGCGGCTGGACACGGACGCCGGCGGGACCGGCCGTCTCGGGCTGACCCGGCGCTTCCCGCGCGGTCCCGTCCTCGGCATCGCGCCCTTCAACTTCCCGCTCAACCTGAGCGCACACAAGGTCGCCCCGGCCATCGCCGTCGGCGCCCCGATCATCCTGAAGCCGGCCCCGGCCACCCCGGTCTCGTCCCTGATCCTGGGCGAGCTGCTGGCCGAGACGGACCTGCCGGCCGGATCCTGGTCCGTGCTGACCGTGCCCAACGACAAGATGCCCGCCCTGGTCCAGGACGAGCGGCTGCCGGTGATCTCCTTCACCGGCTCCGGCCCGGTCGGCTACTCGATCATGGAGTCGGTGCCGCGCAAGCACTGCACCCTGGAACTCGGCGGCAACGGAGCCGCGGTCGTGCTCGGCGACTACTCCTCCGAAGAGGACCTGGACTGGGCCGCGACCCGTATCGCGACCTTCTCCAACTACCAGGGCGGCCAGTCCTGCATCTCGGTGCAGCGCGTCATCGCCGACGCCACCGTCTACGACCGGCTCGTCCCGAAGATCGTCGCGGCCGTCGAGGCCCTGGTGACCGGCGACCCCTCCGACGCGGCCACCGACGTCGGCCCGCTCGTCAGCGAGGACGCCGCCCGCCGCGTCGAGTCCTGGGTCGACGAGGCCGTCACGGCCGGCGCCACCCTGCTGACCGGCGGCAAGCGCGACGGCGCCACCTACGCCCCGACGGTCCTCGCCGACCTCCCCGACACCGCGACGATCGCCTGCGAAGAGGTGTTCGGCCCGGTCCTGTACGTCCGGAAGACGCACGGCGAGGCCGAGGCCTTCGCCGCCGTCAACGACTCCAAGTACGGACTGCAGGCCGGAGTCTTCACCCACGACCTGCAGACCGCCTTCCGCGCACACCGCGCCCTGGAGGTGGGCGGCGTGATCATCGGTGACGTGCCCTCCTACCGCGCCGACCAGATGCCGTACGGCGGTGCCAAGCAGTCCGGAGTGGGCCGCGAGGGCGTGCGTTACGCCATGGACGACTACACCTACGAGCGGGTGCTGGTCCTCACCGGCCTGGCCCTGTAGGCGCGACACCCGCGACGGACCGGCCGGAGCCCGCTGTGCCGGGGCTCCGGCCG
>NZ_JBHWZS010000358.1:0-8240 GCF_042728155.1 Streptomyces sp. NPDC060209 | reverse complement strand
CCCGCGCGCGGGTGCGCATCCTTTGCCCGGCGCGATCTTTCAGGTGCCGGCCGGGACGGAGGGCTCCGTGCCCGCCCGTGCGCACACCGAGGCGGCCGCCTCGGAGGCGGCGGACAGCATGTCCCGCACCTGCTCCGGATCCGGTGTCGCCGTGAAGGAGCCTCGGGCTCCCATCCGGCTCAGCAGGCCCGCGGCGAAAGCGTCCCCCGCGCCGATCGTGTTGACGACCTCGACCGGTGTGGCCGCGACGGACACGGGTGGCGCGGTGGCTGTGTAGGCCGTACTGCCCCTCGCGCCCCGGGTGAGGACGACCAGCCGTCCACCGGCCGCCAGCTTCCGGCAGGTCTCCTCCGGGGCGGCACCCGGCCACAGCCGCTCCAGGTCCTCGTCGCTGGCTTTCACGACATGCGCGAGGTCGCAGAGTTCGCGCAGCGCCGCCGCGCCGTGGTCCGCGCCGAGTGTGCGGTCCCTGCGGACGTTGGGGTCCACGACTAGGAGCGAGTGCTCGGCGGCCGCGAGAGCGGTCGCGCGTACGGCCGATGCCGCGGGCTCCACGACGGCCGCGAGGCCGCCCACGTACACGGCCCCGAATCCGGCGGTCCGGGGGGAGAGGTCCGGCAGCCGGAACGTCGCCGTGTCCTGCAGATGGAAGTGGTACCCCGTCCCCCCGGCGCCCGGTTCGGCGACGGCCAGCGCGGTGGGAAGGCCGGAGCGTTCGCACAGCGTGAGGTCGGCCCCGGCCGCCCGCAGCCGCTCCTCGATCATGCGGGCGAAACCGTCGCCGCCCAGGCCCCCGGCGAACGAGGCCGGGGTGCCGAGCCTGGCCAGGCCGACGGCGACGTTGGCCGGAGCCCCGCCGAACTGGGCGGCCCGTACGCCACCGTCCCCGGCCACGGGTACGAGGTCGACGAGGGCCTCACCGAGTACGAGGACCGCGCCGGGCCCGCCCGTCACGGCTCGACCACGATCTTGCGGCCGACGCCTGCCTTGAAGCGGTCGATGGCCTGCGGGTACTGGTCGAGCGGCAGCCGGTCGCTGATGAAGACAGCGGGGTCCAGGACCCCGGTGGCGAAGAGCGCGGCGGCACGTTCGTAGCTGTGCAGGACGGCCATCGAACCGGTGATGGTGATCTCCTGGTTGTAGATGCGGTACGGCTCGATCACCGCCGTCGTCGCATAGTCGGCCACCCCGAACTGGAGGAAGGTTCCCCCCTTGGCGACACGTCCCAGGCCGTCCTGGATGGCGGCGGCGTTGCCCGTCGCGTCGATGACGACGTCCCAGCCGCCGGGGCGGTCCAGCTCGTCGGCCCCCGCCGCCGACCGGGAGCAGCCGAGGAGGCCGGCCGTGGCGAGGCGCTCGGGGTTGACGTCCAGGACGTCCACGCCCGCCGCCCCGGTGCGCTTGGCGAGCTCCAGCATCATCAGGCCCATGGTTCCGGAGCCGTAGATCAGCACCTCGGCGCCGAGCGTGCTGCTCAGCACGTCGTATCCCCGGACCGCGCAGGACAGCGGTTCGATCAGGGCGGCGTCCTTCACGTCGATGTGCTCCGGCAGCCTGACGCAGTTGGCGACGGGGGCCACGGCGTACTCGGCGGCGCCGCCGGAGACGGTGACCCCGATGGCGGCCCAGCGTTCGCAGAGGTTGCCGCGCCCGCTTCGGCAGTAGCGGCACTCGTGGCAGTGCAGGGAGGGGTCGACGGCGACCCGGTCGCCGACGGCCAGCTCCGTGACGTCACGTCCGATGCCCACGATCTCCCCGGCGAACTCGTGGCCGGGGACGAGCGGCAGGGTCGGCGCGAACTCGCCCTGCAGGATGTGCAGATCGGTCCCGCACAGCCCGCACGAGGCGACGGACACGACGACCTCGCGGGGGCCGGGGGTGGGGTCGGGGACGGTGGTGACGGAGACCTTGCCGGGGGCTTCGACGATCGCTGCCCGCATTATTTCACTGCTCCAAGAGACAGGCCCTGGACGAGTTTGTCCTGGGCGGCGTAGCCGGCGGCGAGCACCGGCAGGGACACGACGACGGACGCGGCACACAGCTGGGCCAGGAAGAGGCCCTGGCTGGTGACGAATCCGGTGAGGAAGACGGGGGCGGTCTGGGCGACGACGCCGGTGAGCACCCGCGCGAAGAGCAGTTCGTTCCAGCTGAAGATGAAGCAGATCAGGGCGGTGGCCGCGATGCCCGGCGCGGCCATCGGCGCGACCACCCGGGCCAGGACGGTCGGCAGCCGCGCGCCGTCCACCTGGGCGGCCTCGATGACGGACACCGGCACGTCCGCGAGGAAGGACTGCATCATCCAGACCGCGATCGGCAGGTTCATCGAGGTGTAGAGCAGGACGAGGAGCCAGATGTTGTCCAGCATCCCGGCGTTCTTGGCGAACAGGTAGACGGGGAGGAGGCCCGCGACGACGGGCAGCATCTTCGTGGAGAGGAAGAAGAACATCACGTCCGTCCACTTGCGTACGCGCCGGATGGAGAGGGCGTACGCCGCCGGGAGCGCCAGCAGGAGCACCAGGACCGTGGAGAAGAAGGAGGCGCCAAGGGAGTTGAGCAGTGGCGGCCACGGGGTGACGCCCGTGTCGGCGCCGAAGAAGGCCCGGTAGCCGTCGAGGGTGAGCGGCGCGAAGAGGGAGGGCGGGTTGGTGGCGGCGTCGGACTCCGCGTGCAGCGAGGTCAGCAGCATCCACAGCGCGGGCAGGCAGAAGGCGAGCCCTGCCGCCCAGGCCAGCAGGCCCAGCGCGGCGGAGCGCCGTCTGGCCCTGCGCAGGACGCGTCGCACGGACGGGGCGGATGCGGGGACGGTGGCGGCGGTCATGCGCGGTTCGCCTCCTCACTGAAGAGGGACGAGACGGTCCGGAGCGCGAAGGTGGCGATGATGATCGTGCCGATCACCACGACGACTCCCGCGGCGGACGCCAGTCCGTATTCGTGGGCCTGGTAGAAGGTCTGGTAGATGGTGTACGGAAGGTTGGCGGTGCCGAGGCCTCCGGCGGTGATGGTGAACACCGCGTCGAAGTTCTGCACGATGTAGACGGCGCCGAGCAGGACCCCTAGTTCGAGGTATCTGCGCAGGTGCGGCAGGGTCAGGTAGCGGAAGGTCTGCCAGGCGCTCGCCCCGTCGAGACGCGCGGCCTCGACGACCTCCGCGGGCCGGCTCTGGAGCCCCGCGAGCAGGATCAGCATCATGAACGGCGTCCACTGCCAGACCAGCGCGGCGATTACGGCCAGGAGCGGCATGTCCGCGATCCAGTCCGGCTGGCTCGGGCTCGTGTCGCCGAAGAGGTCTCCGATCCAGCTGAGCGTGCCGTTGAGGAGGCCGTACTCCGGGTTGTAGAGCGCGTGCTTCCACAGGAGGGCGGCGGAGACGGGCACGATCAGGAACGGCGTGATGAGGAGGGTGCGGACCATGCCCCGGCCGAAGAACGTACGGTCCAGGAGCAGCGCGAGGGCCAGTCCGATGACCACGGTGGCGAGGACGACGCCCACGGTCAGCAGGATCGTGGTGAGGACCGAGTCGCGGAGCGCGGCGTCGGTGAACACCGAGGCGTAGTTGTCGAGCCCGTTGAAGGCGCGCTTGTCGGGGCTGAGGGAGTTCCAGTCGAAGAGGGAGATCACCAGGGTCGCCACGAACGGCAGCTGGGTGACGACGATCAGGAAGACCAGCGCGGGCAGGAGCGGAGCCCTGGTGGCCCAGGCCCGGGCACGGTTCGCCTTGCGGGCCGGGGCTGCGGGTGGCCGGGGTGGTGACTGCGGTGTGGTGCCGACTGCTGTGGTCATCGGTACTCCTTGGCGACCTGCTCGGCCAGCTTCTGGGAGGTGGCCAGCGCCTTGTCGACGGACTGGCGTCCGGCTATGGCCGCGCTGATCTCCTGCGCGACCCGGGTGCCGAGATCGGTGAACTCGGGGATGCCGACGAACTGGATCCCGGGCACGGGGCGCGGCTGGGTGCCGGGGTTCTTCGGATCGGCCCCGGAGATTGCCTGCTCGGTGACATCTGCGAACGCGCCTGCCGCCTTGAGGTATTCGGCGTTCTCGTAGGTGGAGGCCCGTTTGCCGGCCGGGGCGTTGGACCAGCCGCTGGTCTCACCGACGAGCGACTCGTACTCCTTGCTGGACGCCCAGGAGACGAACTTCCAGGCGTCGTCGGACTTCTTGGAGGCCTTCTGGATGCCCCAGGCCCAGGTGTAGAGCCAGCCCGAGCTCCGGGTCTTCTCCACCGGCGCCGGTACGTAGCCGATCTTCCCCTTCACCGGGGAGCCGGCCGCCTCCAGCGAGCCGGCGCCCGCCGTGGCGTCGTACCACATGGCGGTCTTGCCCTGGGTCATGTTGTTGAGGCACTCGGCGTACCCGGACTGGGAGGCCCCGCGCTCCCCGTGCTTCCGCACGAGGTCGACGTAGAAGCGGGTGGCCTTCTTGAACTCCGGTGAGGTGAGCCGGGGTTTCCAGTCCTCGGTGAACCAGGTGCCGCCCATGGTGTTGACGACCGTGGTGAGCGGTGCGATGAGTTCGCCCCAGCCGGGCAGTCCGCGCAGGCAGATGCCCTTCATGCCGGGCTCGGCACCGTCCGCCTCCGCCGCGAGGCCTGCCACCTGTTTCCAGGTGGGGTGCGGGGGCATCGTCAGTCCCTTCGCCTCGAAGACGTCCTTGCGGTACATGAGGAAGGACGACTCCCCGTAGAAGGGTTCGGCGTAGAGCTTGCCCTCGGCGGTGAGCGACTCCGTCAGGGGTTCGAGGATGTCGTCCTGGTCGAAGTCGGGGTCCTGCTCGGCGTAGGTGTCGAGCGGGTGCAGCCAGTCGTTCTTCGCGAAGAAGGGCACCTCGAAGTTGCTGATGGTGCCGACGTCGTACTGGCCGGCCTGGTTGGAGAAGTCCTGGCTGATCTTGTCGCGGACGTCGTTCTCCGGGAGCACGGTGAAGTGCACCTTGATGCCGGTCTCCTCGGTGAAGTGCTCGGCGGTGAGCTTCTGCAGCTCGACCATCTGCGGGTTGTTCACCATGAGTACGTTCAGTGCGTCACCCCCTCCGAACGCGGTGCCGCCCGCTCCGGCGCACCCGGCGCCGAGAAGGGCCATGGCTGCTGTGCCCGCGACCGCACGCACGCGGATCCCACGGCGTCGTTGCTGGTGGGGCATAAATTCTCCTGATCGGTCGTAGCGGCTCGTGGATCGGTGCCCGTGGTCTCCGGTCCTCCTGACCGTTCCGGGCATGGCGAGGCCGGCCTCCGGCCTGTCGACGGGGACGGGGACGGGGACGGGGACGGGGACGAGGTGGTGAGGGCGGCGGGACCGTGTCCGCCGCCGGGTCAGACGCGGATCACGTTCGGGCCCAGCAAGGAGTAGCGCTGGGCCTCGGCCGAGGGCAGCCCGGTGTCGGTGACGACGGCCTCGAAGTCGCCGACCCCCGCGAAGCGGCAGAAGCTCACCGCTCCGAACTTCGAATGGACTCCGGCGAAGACACGGCGGCGGGCACTTCGCATGGCCTGCGCCTTGACCTCGCCGACCGCCGGGTCGGGGGTGGTCAGCCCGTACTGGCGGGAGATGCCGTTCGCGCCGACGTAGGCCAGGTCGATGACGAAGTCGGCGAGCATGCGGGTGGCCCAGTGGTCGACGGTCGCCATGGTGCTGCCGCGCAGGCGCCCGCCGAGCAGGAGCACAGCGGTCTTCTCCGCGTCCGCGAGGACCGTGGCGACGGCCAGGGACGCCGTGACCACGGTCAGCGGCCGGTCGCGGGGAAGGGCTTCGGCGATGAGCTGCGGGGTGAAGCCCTCATCGACGAACACCGTCTCGGCGTCGCCGAGCAGGTCGGCGGCGGCCGTCGCGATCCGTGACTTCTGCGGCACGTGGTGCGTGGTGCGCATCGCCAGGGTGGTCTCGAACCCGGCGCTCTCGACCGGGTACGCACCACCGTGCGTGCGCCGTACGAGACCGTGCTCCTCGAGGGTGTGCAGATCGCGTCTGATGGTCTCCTTGGCCACCTCGAACCGTTCGGCCAGCCGGTTCACGTCGACCGACCCGTCCCGTCGGGCCGTCTCGAGAATTCCCCGTCGGCGTTCCTCGGTGCCCACGACACATCCCTGCGCTAGTACGGATCCGGTGTGGGCCCGACGTCCGTTCGGGCTCACGCATTGTTTGTACAAGCAGAAACGGCAGTACGACCAGCACCTTCGCGTCACAGGCTGTGCCCGTTCATGCCCGTTTCACAATGGGTTTCCGTGCTGGTGACCGGGCCGCGGCGCCGGCGCGGCGGCCCGGCAGCGCCTGCTTGGCGCATGACCGCGCCCGTTTCGCGCCCGTCAGCGGTCACACAGGCGCCGGGGCTTCTAGCACGGACAGCCCGGAAGCGCAGCGAAAACCGCGCGGAAATGTCTGATTGTGCACCTCAAAGCCTGATTTCAGCCAACAATCCATGTCTCAAGGGCCTTCGGACAACCTCCGGCGCGGTAGTCGTCTCTCACGGGCAAAGCGACTCCACCGCCCCACGGGGCACTCGGACATCGGAGAACGATGAGCACCAGAACCCCCCGCAGCCGGCTGTGGCGTCCGGCGGTCGCAGCCGCCGCCGCGATCGCCGTGACCGCCGGCGTCGCCGCCGCCACGCCCGACACGAAGAAGGCAGCTCCCGTCCCACAGCTCGGCCTGGTCGCCGCGTCGAAGTCGGTGACGCTCGACTCGTGGAAGGAGGACCCGGGCGTCTATCTGGACCTCGGGACGTATCTCACCGCCTCCGGAGCACCGCTCGAACTGCGGGTGACCCGGAAGAGCTACAAGGACCCGGTCGTCGCCACCCAGATCATCCGCGAGGGGAAGAAGACCCGGACCAAGGAGCTCCCCAAGGGCCTGGTGAAGGACTTCTCGGGGCTGCCCGGCTTCGTCGGGATCACGATCCGGGACGCCGCGGGCAAGACGGTGGCGAGCCGTACGGAGTCGTTCTGCCCCAACAACGCGTCGGGCAGGATCAAGCCCGATGCCCCGGCCACGTCGAAGTATCCCGAGAGCTGCCCCACGAACCCCTTCACACTCGGCTCGGTGTGGGGTGTCGAGAACGGCTGGGCGTCCAACACCTATGCGGGCTACTACTCGGCGCCGGTCGCCCTCCCCGCCGGGAAGTACACCGCCGAGGTGGCCGTCACCAAGCGCTACCGGGACATCTTCAAGATCGCCGACGCGCCGCAGACCGTCAACGTGACGGTACGCGAACGCAGTTACGAGGAGGAGAGCCCCGCCCCCGCCCAGGGCGCCCGTGCCGCGTCCGGGCACGCGGGCCACGGGGCCGGGCACACGGGCCACACCGTGACACGCACACCCGCTCCGGTGGCCGCGACCACCGGTGCCGGTACCTCGTACAACGTGGGCCACGGCCCCTACGCGCCCGCGCCCGCCGCCCTGCCCTGGGCCGCCGCGCGCCAGGGCTTCCGGTCGGCACAGGGCGACGGGCCGGGACGTACGGACGGCTCCCGGCAGGCACCCGCGGTGCGGCCGAACGCCCAGCGTCCGACGGGCAGGGCGGCGGTGCCGGACGTGCCCAAGCCCGACCTGCGCTCCCTGCCCGCCTACGGCATCACCATCGGTGAGGGTGACACCGGCGCGCCCGGCAAGGACTATCTGGCCTTCAGCGCCAACGTGTGGAACGCGGGCCCCGCGCAGCTGGTGGTGGACGGCTTCCGCAAGCCGGGCAACGAGCTGATGGACGCCTACCAGTACTTCTACGACGCCTCGGGCAAGCAGGTCGGCTACACCCCGACCGGCACCATGGAGTGGGACCCCCGCCCGGGTCACGAGCACTGGCACTTCACCGACTTCGCGAGCTACCGGCTGCTGAAGGCCGACAAGAAGGAGACTGTGCGCAGCGGCAAGGAGGCCTTCTGCCTGGCCAACACCGACGCGGTCGACTACACGGTGAAGAACGCCAACTGGCACCCGGACAACACCGATCTGTCCACGGCCTGCGGCCAGGAGAACTCCATCTCCGTACGGGAGGTGCTCGACGTGGGCTCCGGTGACACGTACACCCAGGATCTTCCGGGCCAGTCCTTCGACATCACCGGGCTGCCGAACGGCACTTACTACATCCAGGTGCTGGCCAACCCGGAGAAGCGGCTCAAGGAGACCGACCTCGGCAACAACAGCGCCCTGCGGAAGGTGGTTCTGGGCGGCAAGCCCGGCGCCCGCACGGTGACCGTACCCAAGCACGACCTGGTCGACGCTCCCTGACATCTCCCTGCGCGCGCGGCCCCCGGG